>DBGEDL010000082.1:0-16650 GCA_048375035.1 Collinsella sp. | reverse complement strand
GCTGAGGTTCGCCATGCCCTTCTTGAAGTTGAGGACCAGGTCTTCGGCGTTCATGCTGCCCCCATCATCGCGGTCTACGGGGTCAAAGATATGGCACCGTGGGGACACATGTATGTCAATCCTGGTCTAACAGAGCCTTAAAAAATCATCCCGCGGGGCTTGTGGCTCACGCGGGATGATGGCCTCTTATTTTTTCTTGTCCTGCTCCAGCAGTTCGGACGGTGTGCGATCGGGCTTGCCGCCGCGGAAAATCTCGCGGCCATGCAGACGATGTTCCAGGTCACGCTCGGCCTTTTCCTCGTCAATCTTGGTCTGGCTCACCACCGGGTCCTCAATCAACGACGACACCGAGTTCACCTGCTTCTGAATGCGCTCGGCGATGGTGTCATCCATACTCACGATGCGCATCTTCCAGTCGATACTCGTGGCGTTGGATGAGCTCTTGGTCCACACGAACGTCAAAATGGCGCTCTGGTGGCCGCGCGCGGGGAACATGCCAAAGAAGGAATCGTGCTGAATGTTGCTATCCTCGTCGATATAGGCGTGAACGTTATACACCACGCGGTCGATCTTATCGTTGAGCAACGCGTTGGTCGCAAGCGCCGCGGCCTGAATCTGCCCGTTGGACAGCAGCTCGAGCTCGTTGGCAGACGATGTGTCCAACACCGTCACCTCGACCGTGCCCGTGCGTTCATCGGCTTCATCGACGGTAAAGTCGAGCGGGAACTGCGTAAAGCCGTTGCCCCATTCAAGTCCACCCTTGAGCGCGGTCGAAACGGTATCGACCGAAACGCTCTCGGACAGGTTGGCGGTGTTCAGACGACGCATCACGCCGTAGCCAATCTGCATGCCCACGATCAGCACCAAAATACCGATGACCACGGCCATCGCGGTCTTCGTAATGGTATGGCTCACCTGCGAGCCCGAAGGATCGTCCTCGGACAGCGGGTCGATATGTTTTGCCTGGCTCGCGCGGTCCTCGCTGCGCAGCTGCGCTAGCGCCGCTTTGTCACCGCGCTTGGCCGCAGCCTCCTTCTCACGCATGCGCTCGGTACGCTTTTTGGCGAGCGTGGGATCCAAGACGCCGGATGCATCGATTTCGGAGAATAACTCCGTCACTTCTTCCGGAGTCAAAGGGTTCTTGTCAGCCATAAACTTCCTGTCATATCAATCAGTCGAGCTCGTGCGCACGCGCACCTTCGAACTGCATTCGATAGTAACGGGCATAGGTGCCGCCACGGGCGAGAAGCTCCTCGTGCGTGCCACGCTCCACAACGCGACCATGCTCAACGGTCGCAATCTCATCGGCATGCTTAATGGTCGAAAGACGGTGGGCGATAATAATCGTGGTGCGGCCGCGTGCCAGCTCTTCGAGTGACTCCTGCACCGCCTCCTCGCTCTCGTTATCCAAAGCACTCGTCGCCTCGTCCAAAATCAGGATCTTGGGGTTCTTGAGAAACACGCGCGCGATGGCAACGCGCTGCTTCTGTCCGCCCGAAAGACGGCTGCCGCGCTCGCCCACCACGGTGTCGTAGCCCTGCGGAAGCGACTCGATAAAGGCATCGATGTTGGCGCGACGGGCGGCCTCGGCGATCTCTTCTGCCGTGGCGCCCGGCTTGCCGTAGGCGATGTTCTCGCCAATCGTACCGTCAAATAGATAGACATCCTGCTGCACCAGGCCGATGGCGCGGCGCAGGCTCTGCTGCGTCACATCGCGCACGTCCTGGCCGTCGATGCTAATGGATCCGGCAGCCACGTCATAAAAGCGCGGCAGCAGCGAACAGGTCGTGGACTTGCCACCGCCCGAAGGGCCAACCAGCGCGATGGTCTGCCCGGGCTTGATGGACAGATTCATATGGTCGATAACGGGACGCTCGTCGGCATAGCCCTCGCCCAGCTCGACATCCTCGTAGTTAAAGCACACGTCGTGATACTCCACGGCGCCGGCAGTCACCTGCAGATCCGTAGCGCCCGGCTTGTCCTGGATATCCGGCGCGGTCGAGAGCACCTCGTCCATACGCTTAAACCCGGCGATAGCCTTCTGATACGTTTCGGCTGAATTGACGAGTGTCTCGAGCGGCGTGCAGAACAGCGAAATATAGAGTGCAAAGGTCGCCATATCGACCGCCTGCAGCTGGCCTTGGGCAACCAGCCAACCGCCCAGCAGCACCACGATTACGTACAGCACGCCCGAGAGCAGGCCATACGTCGCAGTGTAGACGCCCATGGCGTGATACATGTTCTCCTTGGACGAAAGGTAGCGATTGTTGGAGGCGCGGAACTTGAAGCGTTCGGTCTCCTCATTGGCAAAGCTCTTGACCACACGCATACCCGCCAGCGAATCCTGCAGCTGCGCATTGATGCCGCTAATTTTTTTGCGGTTGTCGCTAAAGACCTCGCGCATGCGCATGTTCTGCCAAAACATGATGACTGCAAACGCCGCCGTCACCACAGCCATGGCAAGCGCCAGCACCGGGGCGATGGTAAAGAGGATCACAAACGAGCCGATAATCTCGATGCCGCAGATGATAATCCACTCGGGCACGTGATGCGCCGCCTCGCAGATATCGAACAGGTCGTTGACCACGCGGCTCATCATGTCGCCCGAGCTGTTGCGGTCGAAGTATGCAAAGCTAAAGCGCTCATACTGGTCGAACAGGTCCTCGCGCATTTTGGACTCCATACGCGCGCCCATCACGTGACCCCAATAGCTCACAAAATAGCGGCAGGCGCAGCGGACGGCATACATCAGCACCAAGCCCACCGCGATCATGCCGAGCGCCTGCATAATGGCAGCCTGACCCTGAGTAAATAGCCCGCCGGTCAAATTGCGCAGGATAATGGGGAACGCCAGGTCAATGGCGGCAAGCACCAAAGCACAAACAGTATCAGCAACAAAAAGCCCCATCTGGGGCTTGTAATACGAAAGAAACCTCTTCAGCATGTGATCCTCAAAGAAATATCAGCAACGTAAGGCCCTGGGACAAAGCAATCAGTAGTACTTGTCCCAGGGCTATCCCCACTCGTTAAAGCTCCGTGCCCCCAAGGCGGTGCGCGATGCTATCGCAGGCCAAGGCGCCCACGACAGTCTTGGCGTCTTCGATCTTGCCGTCGAGCACGGCGTCGATCAGCTCGTGCAGCGGCACCAGGTCCACGTTGACAAACTCGTCATCATCGGGGTTGGGCGCATCAAACTCGAGCTTGGTAGCCAAGTAGATGTGGATAATCTCATCGCAAAAACCGCAGGACGTGACAATCGACGTCAAAAAGCGAATACGACCAGCCCTAAAGCCCGTCTCCTCGTGCAGTTCGCGCTTGGCGCAATCGAGCGGGTCCTCGCCCGGATCGAGCTTGCCGGCGGGAATCTCGACCGTCACGCGGTCGATGGCGGTGCGGTACTGACGCACCAGTACGATCTTGCCGCTCTCGGTCAGTGCCACAACGGCCGCCGCACCCGGATGGCGAACGATATCGCGGGCGCTGCGGTGACCGTTGGGCAGCTCAACCTCAAGACGGTGGACGTCGAGGATCTTGCCCTTCCAGGCGCACTCCTCCGAAAGAATCTTCTCGTGCAGCTCGGCATCGTGCGGGTCGTCGTCGCCCAGCACCAGCGCCGGCTCGTCAGCGACCTCGCCACCAGGCTCGCCCTCGGCGTGCCCATACAAGCGGCTGTCCTCTTCGACGATCTGCGCGTCCACGAGCTCTTCGTTCTTCTCGTCCATCCGTCTCATTCCTCTCGGACTTTAGGCATCTCAGGCGTCGCGGCCGCGCAGCGCGCGCAGGCCGATGTCGTGACGCAGGGTCTTGCCCTCAAAATCAATCTTCTCGCAGGCCTCGTAGGCAAGGTTGCGAGCGTTCTCGAACGTGTCGCCCAGAGCGGTCACGGCAAGCACGCGGCCACCATTGGTCACGAGCTGGCCGTCCACCACAGCAGTGCCCGCGTGGTACACGGTCACGTTCTCCATGGCCTCGGCATCCTCAATACCGGTGATGACCTTGCCTTTCTCGTAGCTGCCGGGGTAGCCCGCGCTCGTCAGGACAACGGCCACGGCCCACTCGTCGCGCCAGTCGAGTTCAATCTGGTCGAGCTCGCAGTTGGCACAAGCCAGCATGACCTCAACCAGGTCGTTCTTAAGGCGCGGCAGCACGACCTGCGTCTCGGGGTCGCCAAAGCGGGCATTGAACTCCAGCACCTTGGGGCCGGCAGGCGTGAGCATAAAGCCGCCGTACAGGCAGCCGCGGTAGTCGATACCCTCGGCAGCGAGCTCGGCCACGGTCTGCTCCATGACCGCCACCATGGTGGCGTGCTCCTCGTCAGTCACGATGGGCACCGGGCTGTAGACGCCCATGCCGCCGGTGTTGGGGCCCTTGTCGCCCTCGAGCGCGCGCTTGTGGTCCTGCGAGGTGGCCATGGGGCGCACGGTCTTGCCGTCGGTAAAGGCCAGCAGCGAGCACTCGGGGCCGGTCAGCATCTCCTCGATGACCACGGTATTGCCGGCATCGCCAAAGGCGCCGCCAAAACACTCGCGCACGGCCTCCTCGGCCTGCGCAAGCTCGGTTGCCACGATAACGCCCTTGCCCGCGGCAAGGCCGTCGGCCTTGACGACCAGCGGGGCGCCCTGCTCGCGCACGTAGGCGAGAGCCGAAGCCTCGTCGGTAAACGAACCATAGGCTGCCGTCGGGATACCGGCGCGCTCCATGAGCTGCTTGGAGAACAGCTTGGAGCCCTCCATCTGGGCGCCCTCGGCACCCGGGCCAAAGCAGGGAATACCCGCCGCGCGCACGGCGTCGGCCACGCCCGCCACGAGCGGAGCCTCGGGGCCAATTACCACGAGTCCGCATCCGTGGCTCTGCGCAAACGCCGCCACGGCCGCAGGATCGCAGTCGTCGAGAACAACGTTCTCGCCGCAGCTCGCGGTGCCGCCGTTGCCCGGCGCAATGTAGAGCTTGCCGGCGCGCGGTGATGCTGCGAGCTTAGCTGCCAAAGCATGCTCACGGCCGCCGCTGCCCAACAACAGGATGTCGATGGTTTGAGTGTCCGCCTTCAAGGGTGCCTCCTCTATGGATGAATGGCCCGCTCCGCGCGAGCCCTTTGCAAGCAAATATACCCCTCGGCCGCCCGTCCGGGCTGCAAAGGGGTATATCGCAATAACCAAATAGTCCCGATTACTTCCAGAATCGGTTGATGATCTGCTCGCGACCAGCGCCAACGCCAATGAACGTCACGCGGGTGTGTGCCAGATCCTCGATAAACGCCACGTAGTCCTGAGCCTCTTGCGGCAGCTCCTCAAAGCTGCGGCAACCGGTGATGTCGCACTTCCAGCCAGGGAGCTCCTCGTAGATGGGCTCGGCATGCTCAAAGCGCACCTGGTGCTCGGGCACGCTCGTGTAGCGCTCGCCATCGACGTCGTAGGCCACGCACACCTTGATGGTGTCGAAGGCCGAAAGCACGTCGAGCTTGGTCACAGCGATGTCGGTGAGGCCGTTGACGCGCGAGGCATAGTTGGCGATAGGGCCGTCAAACCAGCCGCAACGACGACGGCGACCGGTGGTCACGCCGTACTCATAGCCCTCCTCGGTCAGCGTGTGGCCAGCCTCGGACTCATAGGAAAGCTCGGTGGGCATGGGGCCCGAACCGACGCGGGTGATATAGGCCTTCATGACGCCCAGCACGCGGTCGACATTCTTCATACCGACGCCGGAGCCGGTAATGGCGCCGCCGGCGGTGCAGTTGGAAGACGTCACGTACGGATAGGTGCCGTGGTCGATGTCGAGCAGCGTCGCCTGGGCGCCCTCAAACAGCAGGTCCTTGCCCTCGTCGATCATGTTGTTGAGCAGCAGACTCGTCTCAGTGATGTAGGGACGCAGGCGCTCGGCCATCGGCAGGTACTCGTCGCAAATCTGGTCCACGGTGTAGGTGGGCAGGTTGTAGATGAGCTCGAGCTCGGGGTTCACGCGGGCGAGAGCAGTCTCCAGCTTGTCGCGGAACAGTGCCTCGTCCAGCATGTCTTGCATGCGCAGGCCAATGCGGGCCATCTTGTCCTGATAGCACGGACCGATGCCGCGCTTGGTGGTACCGATGTTCTTCTTGCCGAGCTTCTGCTCAAAGGCGCCATCCAGATCGATGTGGTACGGCATGATGACATGCGCGTTGCCACTAATCTTGAGGTTCTTGGTGGTGATGCCGTCGGCCTCGAACATGTCGATCTCCTCAAGAACAACCTTGGGGTTGACGACGCAGCCGTTACCGATCACCGACACGTGGTCGGAATACATGATGCCGGAGGGCACCTGGTGCAGGCCGTACTTCTTGCCGTTGACGACGATGGTGTGACCGGCGTTGTTGCCGCCCGAGTAGCGCACGACGGCATCGAAGTCGCCGGCGACCAGATCGCAAATCTTACCCTTGCCCTCATCGCCCCACTGGGCACCGACCAAAACGGTTGACGGCATGTTTACTCCTTACATTCATGGACTGTCTACGCGCCACGCCGGCACGCAGAAGCACAAAACATTCCCAGTATACCCGTGCAACGGGCGCCTGTCCTACTCCTCGGCATGTGCCCCATCAAGCTCATAGAACTTGGTGGATGCCGGCAGGAACATCAGGTCGACGTCGCCGATCGGGCCCGAACGGTTCTTGGCCACGACGATACGCGTAACGCCCTCGTCGGGTCGATCGTCGCGCGAGGCCTCGGCCTCGTCGGCGGAGCGGTCCAAGAACATAACGATATCGGCGTCTTGCTCGATGGAGCCCGATTCACGAAGGTCGGAAAGCTGCGGGCGCTTGCCGGTACGGGATTCGACCTGACGCGAGAGCTGCGACAGCGCGATGAGCGGGATCTTGAGCTCCTTGGCCATGATCTTCAGACCACGCGACATCTCCGAAACCTCGACGGTACGGCTCTCGGAGCGGCGTCCCGGCGGAGGACTCACCAGCTGCAGGTAGTCCAGGATGATGATTGCCTTCTCCTTGTTATGGAGCATACGGCGGCTCTTGGCGCGAATCTCGGTCACTGTGGTGCCGGGCGTATCGTCAATCAGAATATCGAGCTTGGACAAGGTCTGCGTGGCCTCGTTGATATTGGCCCACTGCTCGGGGCTAATGCGGCCCATGCGGAAGTCGCTGATCGAGATCATGGCGTAGGCACAAATCAGACGCTGGGCAATTTCCTTGCCCGACATCTCCAGCGAGAAGAAGCCGACGGTATAGCCAGCAGCAGCGGCGTTGAGCGCCAGGTTCAGAGCGAACGACGTCTTACCTACAGCAGGACGGGCGCCGATAATGATGAGCTGACCCTCGCGGAAACCCATGAGCATGCGGTCGAGCGACGGGAAGCCGGTGGGCACGCCCGCCGCCTGACCACCGGCCTGGCACACTTCCTCGGCCTCGTTATAGGCCTCCACCATAAACTCGGTCAGTGTCTTGTAGCTCGACTTGACCTCGCGTGCCGTAACCTTGAGCAGCTTGCTCTCGGCCAGCTCCACGACCTCTTTGGTGTCGGTGGGGGCGTTATAGGCCAGCGCGTTAATCTCGTTGGTGGCGCCGATCAGCTCACGCAGCATCGAATCGCGGCGAACGATGGCGGCATGATGCTGCCAGTTCACGAGCGACAGGGTCTGACCCATCAACTCCAAAATGTACGCTTCGCCACCCACGGCATCGAGCTTGTTGATGCTTCGCAGGTAATCGATCAGCGAGATGGAGTCGATGGGAATGCGGCTGTTGTACATATCGACCATCGCGGTATAGATGGTCTTATGAATGGGCCGGTAGAAGTCATCGGGCTGCAGCTCGACCTGGGCCTCTTCGACCACCTCGGGCGATAGCAGCATAGCGGCCAGTACAT
Organism: Collinsella sp.; assembly: GCA_048375035.1. GTDB lineage: Bacteria > Actinomycetota > Coriobacteriia > Coriobacteriales > Coriobacteriaceae > Collinsella. The sequence continues at coordinate 8,800 of DBGEDL010000082.1, read as the reverse complement.
TGGCCTCTGCATCTTGGTTTTGGGGAAGACCCAACTTTGAGCCGCGGTCCTCAACCGTCAGCCCGGTCTCCCTATCGTCATATGCCATGAGCATCCTCATTCATATCGCTTGCGAGCATCCATAGTATCAGCCACGGTCCCAAAACGCGCCGCGCGCCGCCAATCATCACCGAACCAAACGGATGAACGGTCCTGTATATAGGACTTCGGCGCAACGTTCACCATGACACTCACTCAGCGCAAAAAACAAAAGGGCGCCCTGGTTTCCCAGAGCGCCCTTCTTAGAACAAGATTGTTGCGTTGCAGCAAATGCTACTCGGCAGCAGCCTCAGTCTCGACCTCGGCGGTCTCGGCCTCGGCGACCTCAGCGGCCTCCTCGACCTCAGCCTCGGCAGCGATCTCCTCGGCGGTAACGCCGACGAGAACGACAACCTCGGCCTTGATCTCGCGATACAGCGAGATGGCAACGGTGTGGGCACCGGCAACCTTGATGGGCTTACCGAGCTCGACGCGCTTGCGGTCGATGTCCATACCAAGCTGAGCCTTGATGGCGTCAGCGATCATAGCGGCGGTAACGGAGCCGAAGAGGATGCCCTCGTCGCCGACCTTGACGTCAACGGTGACCGTCTTGCCCTCGAAGGCAGCCTTGGTCTCGTTGGCGGTAGCCAGACGGACAGTCTCGCGCTTGGCGATGTTGTTGCGACGCTCGTCAAGCTGCTTGAGGTTGCCCTTGGTGGCGGCAACAGCGAGCTTCTTGGGGAACAGGAAGTTCTCAGCGTAACCCTGAGCGACCTCTACGACGTCACCCTCGCCGCCCTTGCCCTTGATCTCATCGAGAAGAATAACCTTCATGATGCGTCTCCCTTCTTAGCCGCGGTCGCGGTTGCCACGAGAGGAAACCACGGGGACGGTGTACGGCAGGAGAGCCATCTCGCGGGCGCGCTTGATGGCGTTGGCGATGTCATGCTGATGCTGCGTGCAAGCGCCAGTGACGCGACGGGGCTTGATCTTGCCACGGTCGGTCATGTACTTACGGAGAAGCTGAGTGTCCTTATAGTCGATGAACTCAGTGTTCTCCTTGCAGAACTGGCAGTACTTACGACGCGGCTGACGTGCAGAAAAATCATTAGCCATGTCAAAATACCTTTCATTTGGCAACTTCGGCGAACCGAAGCCGCCTCTCACTCAAAAATAGGTGAACAACCCTTAGAACGGGATGTCCTCATCGTAGACGTCGACCGCGGGCGGCGTAGCCACCGGCGCGGCAGGACGTGCTGCGGGCGCGGAAGCTGCGGGGGCGTAACCGCCCTGGTCGTAGCCACCCTGGCCACCACGGGAGCTCATAAACTCGATCTCATCGACGATGACCTCAAGCTTGCTCCGGCGCTGGCCGTCGCGCTCCCAAGAGCTGTAGCGCAGCTTGCCCTCGATCGCGACCTTGTTTCCCTTTGCCAGGAAACGGCTCACGGCCTCGGCGCGGGTGCCGAACATGGTGCAGTCGACAAAGTTGGGATAGTCCTCCCACTCGCCAGTCTGCGCGTTGCGGCGACGATCGTTCACGGCGACGCCAAAGGACAGAACCTGGGTTCCGCCGGCGGTGGCGCGCAGCTCGGGATCGCGGGTGAGGTTACCGGTGATGTTCACTCGATTGATGCTCATAACTCACTACTTCCTCTTGGGGCACAAGCCCAGTCCAAAACGACAGTCTTACTCCTGGTCGTCGCGACGGACGATCATGTGGCGGACCACAGCGTCGGTGATGCGCAGGACGCGATCAAGCTCGGCGATCTGGGTAGGATCTGCGTGGAAGTTGATGAGGGTGTAGTCACCATCGGTGAGGTCGTTGATCTCGTAGGCGAGCTTGCGCTTGCCCCACTCGTCAACGGAGTCGACCTTGCCAGCGCCCTCAGCGATCGTGGTATCGATACGCTTCATAACAGCGAGACGAGTCTCGGGGTCGAGCGACGGGTCAACAAAGAACAGCAGTTCATAAGCCTTCATATTGTCACCTCCTCTGGGCAAATGTGGCTTCAGGTCGTGAAGGTGCGCCTGAAGCAGGAAAAGACTTGGTAATAATATCTTTCAGCCTCCCAGACCGCAAGAATATGCAGCTACAACCTCATGACCTCCACATATGTCCATACTCACACGACGTTTCATGCGCATTCCAACCAAATGCTGACCAAAAGCTTGACGGATCTGTTGACAAGATACGGTGCCGTGGGGACAAGCTGAGCCAAGCCGCAGGTCAACGGGCACAAGGCTGTGGTCGCAAAATGCATACCAGTGGCCCACAGCACCACCCAAAGATTTTTAAATTCATTGCCAAGTCGCTTATGAATACCCCTTTTGAACAATTGAGTTGATCAACCACGCTGGTCGGAAGCCGTTTTTTGGCACCTCAAACCCCACTGCAACGCTAGGCGCGGCCAAGCGTTTTAAAAAATGCCAACTTTTCTGTTTGCACTTTGCGATTCCTCGTGTATACTGACTTTCGCATTTAACGGAGAGTTGTCCGAGTGGCCGAAGGAGCACGATTGGAAATCGTGTAGGCGTCAAAAGCGTCTCCAGGGTTCAAATCCCTGACTCTCCGCCAGTTAATTCCAAAGCAGGCCTTCGAGCCTGCTTTGTTTTTACCCCACGCGGAGGGGTGGCAGAGTGGTTGAATGCGGCGGTCTCGAAAACCGTTTGGCCTGTATAAGGTCACGAGGGTTCGAATCCCTCCTCCTCCGCCATTAGATGGTATAAGCCCCAGCAATGGGGCTTTTTCTTTTCGGGCACATTTCAATAACGCGCAGGAGGAGGGATTCGAACCCGCCAGGGCGCGAAGCGTAAAGAAAACGCGCCCGTAGCGCGTTTTTAGCGCAGCGCGGTCGGCGTAAGCCGACCGGATAAATTTTGAGCAAAGCTCAAAATTTGGACATCCCTCCTCTTCAACCCACACCCCCATCACGTTCAATCCCAACCCAACATCCCAAACATGTACATCACCCTCCAAAACCGACATTTTTCGACATCTTTGAAGGCTGATGTACATGTTTGGTACCCATGACCGTTCCCAGTCCCGACCGTTTACCGAGCAATAGGGTCACCACGCCCGCCAACCATGTACTATGTACGGGCATTGTCTAAACCCGCAACCAAAAGGACCCCATCTTGCCCGTCGTCGCCGCTATGACCGTTACCTCACACGCCACGGATGCCATGGTCGCTATTCCGTTTTGGCTCGAGATGTTCGCTGTTGTCGCTGCATCGATCTCAGGTGTGCTGGTTGCGCGCGAGCACAAGCTCGACCTGGTGGGCGCGGTCGCGCTCGCGGTGGTCTGCGGTCTGGGCGGCGGTCTCTTGCGCGACATGACGCTGCAGGTGGGCAACGTTTACATCCTCAACCAGCCGATGGCGCTCCCGCTTTCCATTGCCACGGCAGCCATCATCTATATCTTCCCGGCTATCGTCGACAAGCCCGAAAAACTCATTCCCCTGCTCGACATCATCTCGGTCGGCATCTACGCCGCCACTGGAGCAGACAAGGCGCTGGTCTACGGCTTTGCGCCGGCGGTGTGCATCATGATGGGCTTTTTCACCGCGGTGGGCGGCGGCATGTTGCGCGACGGCTTTATGGGCGTGGTTCCGGGCATTTTCCAACGTACTAACTTTTACGCCATCGCCGCCATCGCCGGATCGACAAGCTATGTATGCCTTGTCATGAGCGGTCTTATGAGCAATGTCGCCGCGCTGGTCGTATGCGTCGTTGTGACCATGGGGCTGCGCTGGCTGTCGCTGCGTTTTGACATCAAAAGCCCCACCGAAGAGGACATCGCGCGCTTTTTGCACCACAAAAAGTAGATTGCGCGGGCTCATCCTTCGAAATGCAACCGAGAGGTTCTTTTAGAGCGCCCACGCGTTGGGTACCCTGTTAGGTATATGCCGAACACCTAACAAAAGGATCAACCATGGCTCTCAATCAAACCGCGGCGGCGCCGTCACACAAGATGCGTCGCTGCCTGCTTATGGCATTCGCGCTCATCGCGTTAGCGCTCATCGCACTTCCCACGGCGTCGTTCGCCGGCACGGACACCGCAGGCAACGTACTTGCGACCGACAATGACGTCAATCCGTCCGGCGTCGAGGGTGACCTGTACTGGGCCGGTCAGGCCCTCAACTTGGACGATGCTTCCATTGACCACGATATCATCGCTGCGGGCGATACCCTCTCAATTCGCGACTGCACGGTGGGCGGCGCCGTTCGTCTTGCGGCGCGCACGATTGATATCGCCCAGACCACGGTTGATGGCAGCGTGACCGTCGCTGGCCAGCACGTTGTTCTCAACGCCGACAGCACCGCCAACTGTTTTTACGCGATAGGCGAGACGGTTGCCCTGCGCGGCTCTACCAAGTCGGCAGCGCTTGCGGGCAACACGGTGACCATCGATGGCACCGTCGAGGGCGATGTCGAGGTTTGGGCCGACAAGCTCATCCTGGGCAAGAACGCCCACATCACCGGCACCGTGAACGCGCACGTCTCCGAGGACCCCGAGCGTGCCGCGGGAGCCGAAGTCGGCGCGCTCAAGATCGACCGCACCGAGAACGAGGATACTTCCACCGTTAACGATGTCATCGGCGGTATCGTCGCCGCGGCACTCTCGACCTGCTTTGTCGCTCTGCTGCTCGAGCTCGTCTTTCCGCGTGCAACCGCCAGCGCCGCCGGAATGCTCCACCAGCGCCCCACGCCGCTGTGGGTGAGTGGTCTTCTGGGCACGGTAGCCATCGTCCCCGCCGTCCTGCTGTTGATTATCTCTATTGCCGGCCTGTCGCTTGCCGGAGCCCTCATGTGCGGCGTTATCGGTATCGCGCTCGTCTCTGCGGCCTTCGCGGGTTGTGCCATCGCGCGTATGGTCGGACACAGCCAGAACCGCTACGTCATGGCAGCCGTCGGCGGCATAATCGCGGGCGTGCTCACGGCAATCCCTCTCGTAGGCAACTTCATCAGCGGCGTAGCCTTCGTCTTCACGCTCGGCTACATCATCCAGATCATCTGGCGCAACGCCCACCTCAAACCGCAGCAGCCGGCCAACACGCCAGGACTCCCCACCGCTTAAGCTGGCCAAACCACCACAAAGGGGCCAGTCGCCTTTGTGGTGGTGCAAACCAACCTGACCCCATTGCACCAAAAAGGGCGCCGACCGCGATGGTCGACGCCCTTTCTTGTTAGTCGTTATAAAGCTCAGTGCTTATTTGTTGACCTGGCCGGCGCGGACGGCAGCCTTCTTGCGGTCGGTGGCGTTGAGCAGACGCTTGCGCAGGCGAATGTTCTTGGGAGTGATCTCCACCAGCTCGTCGTCGGCGATGTACTCCAGCGCCTCCTCCAGCGAAAACGTGCGGGGCGGCACCAGCTGGACGGAGATATCGGAGGTCGAGGAACGCTGGTTGCCCAGGTTCTTGGTGCGGGCGATGTTGACGACCATGTCGCCGGCCTTGCTGCGCTCGCCCACGATCATGCCCTCGTAGCACTCGGTGCCCGGCTCAACAAACAGCTGGCCGCGCTCCTGCAGCGTACCCAGGGCGTAGGCAACGGCCTTCTCGGTGGTCATGGAGATCATAGCGCCGTTCTGACGGTTGCCGATCTCGCCGGCGTAGGGGCCATACTCCAGGAAGGTGTGGTAGAACACGCCCTCGCCGTGGGTGACGTTCATGATGCGGTTCTTAAGGCCCATGATGCCGCGGGTCGGGATCTTAAACTCGAGGTGCGTCACGATGCCCGAGGTATCCATGCTCGTCATGATGCCGCCGGAGGTGCCGAAGACCTCAACGACCTTGCCTGAGTACTCGTCCGGGCACTCGACGACGGCCTGCTCGACGGGTTCCATCTTGTTGCCGTTCTCGTCCTTCTTAAACAGAACGCGGGGACGGCCGACCTGGAACTCAAAGCCCTCGCGGCGCATGGACTCCATCAGAACGGACAGGTGCAGAATGCCGCGGCCCGAGACCTCGACGCCGCTCTTGTCCTCGAGCTCCTCGATCTTCATGGTCACGTTGTTCTCGGCCTCGTTGAACAGGCGCTCCTTGAGCTGACGGGCGCCCACGATGTCGCCGTCGCGGCCGACGAGCGGGGAGGTCGAAGCCTCAAAGACGATGGACAGGGTCGGCGGGTCGATCTCGATGGGCTCGAGCTCGACAGGGTTCTCGGGGTCGGTGTAGACATCGCCGATATCGGTGCGGTCGATACCCACGACAGCGGCAATGTCGCCGGCGCCGACTTCTTGGCACTCGGTGCGGCCCAGGTAGTCGAAGGTAAAGAGCTGCTTGACGGTAGCGGTGGCGCTGGAGCCGTCGTTCTTAACAACCAGGATCTGGTCGCCCTGGTGGATGGTGCCGGAATACACGCGACCGATGCCGATGCGGCCGACAAAGTTGGAGTGGTCGATGGTCACACACTGCATGGCCAGCGGGGCGTTCTCGTCAACCTCGGGCGCGGGCATGTCGTCGATGATCATATCGAGCAGCGGATACATGTCCATGTTGCCGTCGTTGGGGTCGAGGCGGGCAAAGCCGTTCATGGCGCTGGCGTAGACCACGTGCTCCATGGCGAACTCGAGCTGGTCGTCGGTGGCACCCAGGTCGGCCATAAGGTCCAGGCAGTCGTTGTAGGCCTTCTCGGGGTTGGCGCCCGGACGATCGATCTTGTTGATAACGATCATGATCTTGAGGCCGGTGTCGATAGCGTGACGCAGCACGAAGCGGGTCTGGGGCATGGGGCCCTCAAAAGCGTCGACCAGCAGCAGGGCGCCGTCGGCCATACGCAGCACGCGCTCGACCTCGCCGCCAAAGTCGGCGTGGCCCGGGGTGTCGATGACGTTGATCTTAACGTCCTTGTACTCGATAGAGATGTTCTTGGCGAGAATCGTAATGCCGCGCTCGCGCTCCTGGTCGTTGGAATCCAGGACGCGGTCCTCGACCTGCTGGTTGGCACGGAAGGCGTCCGTGGCACGCAGGAGCTTGTCGACCATCGTCGTCTTGCCGTGGTCGACGTGGGCGATGATGGCGATGTTCCTCAGATTGTCTACGCGCATGTAGTTCCCCTATCTTCTATCCATATACAAACGGCACGCGTATGCGGCCCGCCCAGCGACACAACGCTCAGCGGGAATATTGAGCCTTTTACCGAAAACTCGTTTATTTTAGCGATTTTAGATGAGAGGGGTTTCCTCACCTGCAGGTTCAGGGTCGCTCCACATAAAACCATCGCCGGCACCCATGCCCTCATACAGCACGTATGCCGAAAAACCGCTCTCGAGCGTGGTTTCGAAGAAGCTCACAAGCAGGGCGTCGTGATAGCCGCCGTCAATTTCGACACAACCGGTATAGCCGATGGCATAGCGGGCGATGCGGCCCAGCCCCTCGTCCTTAAGACCCATCTTGTGCTCGGAGATAAAGTTGGTGGCAGCCTCGAGGCATGCCTCCTCGCCATCTTCGTCGAGCGCGGCCAGATAGCGGTTGGAAGCAGCGTCCTCGATCGCCACAACTACGCCCGGATTCTCGCCGGCGGCAAGGTCGTCCAAGAATGCACCAATCAGGTCACACACCATGGCGTCGAGCTCGGCGGAGACGTTACCGGCGTCTTGCATATCCTGTGCCATCTTTAGACCTTCCCATCGAGTCTGGCGTCGTTACAGTTCTTGTGCCTCGGCAGCGATCTTGGCGGCAGCGTCGCGGGCGCGCATCATATCCATCGCGCGCTTGTCGAGTACCTTGATCTGGTTGGTCAGCATTACTGCATCGACCACACCCCAGATTACCAAGCCTGTTGAAATCGAAAACCCAAGCGCACCAACTGTACCACGAAGGCGCGAGCAGATTGCCGCGACAAGGGCGGAGACGACAACCATCTTGATAAACGAGCCGCGGCGCTCGCGAAGCGTGCGGGCCTGCGTCACATAGGCAATGCGAGCCGCCTCGGATGCCTCCGAGCGCATCTGGGCCTCGCGCGCAATGGCCGCCGCCTCAGCCGAGATACCGCCGGCCATCAGCGAACGCTCCGCAACCCGTCCGCCCCGCATTTAGAAATCATCGGGGGAGAGCGTATGGACGAACTCGTCGAACTTCTCGAACTCCTGCTCGTCGTCGACATCCTCGGCGTGGGTGGAAACAGTGCCCAGGCGATTCATGATGTCGTCCTCCACAAACATGGGGGCATTGCTGCGCACGGCAAGGGCAATGGCGTCACTGGGGCGGGCGTCGATCTTGCGCTCCTCGCCATCGGCCAGTACGACGATCGTCGCGTAGAACACCGGCGGCTCGGCGCGAACGATCTCGATGCGCTCGAGCTTGGCGCCCAGGGCGTCAACGGTATCGAGCAGCAGGTCATGGGTGATCGGGCGCTCGGCGCGGCCGCTATCGATGCCGCGGCTGATGGCAGCAGCTTCAAACGAACCAGTCTGAATGGAAAGGGAACGCAGCGGCGCGGGCGAGTCCGATTTGCTGCTGCGCTCACGAAGTACGATAAGCGATGGCACGGGACCGGCGGCCATGACGATGGTCTCTATGTCGACACGAACCATGGAACACCTCCGGTACGTAGCGGTTAACACGCGGCAGCCCGCCGCATTGAATAGCTATACTACCCAAACTTTCGCACAGCACACAAAATCAAAGTAGTTAATTTGGGACGTGTCTCTATAGTTTTGTCAACCGCGTGCTTCGCGCCATTTCGGCATGACGCATCCGGGCGCCCGGCGCCCCCGCTTCCCCTTCGGTTGATCCCGCCGCCCGCTAGGCCGCGTACGGGACGGCGTCGCGCATG
>DBGEDL010000081.1:0-18223 GCA_048375035.1 Collinsella sp. | reverse complement strand
CCGGGCCCTCTACGGGGCAGGGGCTGACGGCCGTCCGGGGCGGTCGGCCAGCGACCACCGGTACGGCTCAATCGTATAACCATGCAACGGAAAAGAGCCGCCCTTTCGGACGACTCAAACTGTAATGGGGCTATTTTAGCTACCCTCATATGGCAGTCGATAATTACCCAACATTAAATAAATCGCCGTCGGTCAAAGGGTAGCTAAAAGAGCCCCGTCCCAAATTAGCTACTCTCGGGTAATCTACTCCTCGACCGGCGTGAGTACCATGACGGCACGCGTGTTGCTCAGCGAGAGCGAACGGCAGGTCACAAGCGTTACAACCTTAGTTGCCGAAGCGGCACGATCGGTGGCATCACTCGCCACGGCAGAAGCGCCGTCGAGCATCTCGGACAGGTAGTTCTTGAGTCCGTCGTCGCCCTCAAAATTGGTCGTGCGCGCCTTGGCATACGTGTCCTCGACCACCTTGGTCGCCAGCGGACGCAGCTTATACGTCGCATCGCGCGTGATGTAGTACACATATTCAATGCTATCGAACGTCGCCTGATCAGTGGTGTCCGAAATCACGTTGAACATCGACCCATCGTTCATATGGTGGCCGTAGATCGTGGTCTGCTGGTCGACCATTCCCGGCGCGGTGTCATCGCTATCCAGGAAAATGGCACCGGACGCGTTAGCCGTTCCGTCGAACAGCGTGTTGAGGTATTTGGAGTTGTTGTTGGTCTGCACCACGGGATAGTTGATGTTGGTTCCCGGCACGTAAATCCAACCCACAATCTCGGGGTTCGTCTGAGCAAGCGCATCAAAGTCGATAATCGGCACGCCGCTGGCGTCCTTATCGCTTACATATTGCTTCTCGATTTTCTGATACGAATCGCTCGCCTGCTTATAGCCAATCTGGGCATTAATAAAAATAGCGGCGGCGGCGACAATCAGGCCGATACCGATGATGATGAGCAGAATGGGAATAATGGAGCGACGCTTTTTGCGCGGCGGCTCGGTGTAATCCGACGGCGCGGCATGCGATGAAGACCGGGGCGGCTTCTTAGCGTTGCTATAAGATGAAGGTCGATATGCGGCTGGCGCGTCCTGTCGACGATGCGTCGCCGGTGTCACGGGGCGCAGCGCGCGCGGCTGCTGAGGAGAGGATGTCCGACCCTGCTGTGCCGCATGGGCAGCACCCGGCTTCGACGGATCGGGAATCTGAGAAGCCTTGAATCGTTTTCCCTGATAATCGGACATGGCTCTCCTTATACTGCGGTGAAACGGCGGAACGCTTAGGTGTCAGCCATCTCCTGCTTCATCTTCTCGATAACCTTGCGGTACTCGGGGTCGCAAGCACCCAGAATCTGTGTGGCATAGATGGCGGCGTTCTTGGCGCCGTTGATGGCGACGCAGGCCACGGGCACGCCCGAGGGCATCTGCACCATCGACAGCAGCGAATCCATGCCGCCCAGGTCACTCGTCTTCATAGGCACGCCGATAACCGGCAGCGGCGTAAAGGCAGCCACGACACCACCCAAGTGGGCGGCCTTGCCGGCGGCGGCGATAATCACTTTGATACCGCGATCGGCGGCAGTCGAGGCCCACTCATGGACCTTCGCCGGTGTGCGGTGCGCGCTCGCAATGACGAGCTCATAGGGCACACCCAGCGCCTCGAGCTCGGCGGTGCAGCCTTCCATAACGCCCAGATCGGACTTGGAACCCATGATGATCCCGACAACCGGCTTTTGATCTGCCATAAACATAGACCTCCTGTTGAGAGCGGTGACGCAGCGAATCCGCGCCCCTTAACTACTGAGAGTAGTATAGCTGCTCCCGTCCCTGCGGTCTGCGTGGTGCTTTGCGGGCGGGCCAGGCTTTATCTTCACTCCGGTTGCTTTGCAAAGTCGTTCAGATAAAGCCTGTCCCGCCCGCAAAGCACTTCTCGACCTACCGGGGATTGCTATGACGTACGTTGGCTGATTTGGGTTGGAATGAAAGGTTTGCGGAGGGTTGTGGACAGTTAGTTCAGATACGTATTTTTTGGCCGTGCTTCTTGGCGCTAATAGAGTGGTTTGAAGTCACTTTGAGCCCCATGACAACCTTTCTCCCCCTTATATGAGCGTCTCCACCGGTTCAGAAAGTCAAATTAAGCCCAATCGGGCTCAGGTCGGCCTTTACACACCCTCTGAAAAATACGTATCTGAACTAACTGTCCAGCGACATTCTCGATCAACAGCAAAAGGCCTCCTGGCGAATGAAAATTCGCCAGGAGGCCCCTTACAAAACGTGGGCTCCTTCGTTCGAATGAACGAAGGAGCCCATACTCTTTTTTTAGGACAGGAGTCCGCGAGTCGGGCCACCAGCCGCCAATCAATCGCACTCGCCAAGCGAGCGGCGCAGCGTGCGCACAGCGCCAAGCAAATTGGCATCGTTGCCGTTCTGTGCTGGCTTGATGCAGGGCCTCGGTATGATGGGAAGAACGTGAGCCTGATCCATCATGCGCTCAAATGCCTCAAACAGCTCGGGACGGGCGCTGATTCCGCCGCCGACCACGATGACCTCAGGGTCGATGACCGACTGCAACCCCATCAGCATGTTGTCGAAGACCAACGCGTATGCATCCAGACCGCGACGAGCGTCCTCATCCCCCTCTTCAATCCAAGAGAAAATCCGATATCCGTCGATATCATCGGTCGGATCAATCCCCTTCGCCGCACACACCTGGTCTCGGAGCGCCCGCCAGCTGGTGACATCACCGTACACCGACCCAAAGGTCACGGGCTTGCGCACATCGTTGCTCACAAAGCACACGGTGCCGGCGAGATTGTGCGCGCCTCGCAAGATGTGACCGTCAACAACGATGGCACCGCCGAGACCCGTACCGATCACCACCATCAACCCCAGGGAGACCCCCTTCAGCGCGCCGACGGCATATTCTCCCAGTGCCGCGCACATCGCATCGTTCTCGATGGTTACGGGAAGCCCCGTGCTCTCGCGCAAGATGCGACCGAGCGGATATCCGTCCAAACAGTGAAGGGCGCCGCCTCCCCCAACCACGCCATCGGAATCGCCTTCGGAAAAGACTCCGGGCATACTTATTCCCACACCCCTCACCCGGGCGCGATGGGGCTCGATCACCGAGCGGAACGTTTCGATAACCTGGTCGGCGGGCGAGGTGCATGTTGGGATACTTCCGTGCTCCTCAATGTGGTAGTCGGCGTTCACCACCGCCCATTTCACCTGAGTGCCGCCCGCATCTATACCGAAATAGCAGTCCATAATCTTATCCCCTGTCCCATAGGGTTAGTCCAGGTCCTCGCCGTTGCTCTCGATGACCTTCTTGTACCAATAGAAGCTGTCCTTGCGGCTGCGCGCGAGCGTGCCCTTGCCCTCGTCGTCGCGGTCGACGTAGACGAAGCCGTAGCGCTTGCGCATCTCGCCCGTGCCGGCGCTGACCAGGTCGATGCAGCCCCACATGGTGTAGCCCATGAGGTCCACGCCGTCGAGTTCCACGGCATCCTCCATGCTCTGGATGTTCTTGCGCAGGTAGTCGATGCGGTAGCCGTCATGGATGGAGCCGTCGGCCTTCACCTCGTCGCTCCAGCCGATACCGTTCTCCACGATCCAAAGCGGCTTGTGATAGCGGTCGTAGAGCTCGTTCAAGGCGATGCGCAGGCAGTACGGATCGGTCGCCCAGCCCCAGGCGTTGGTCTCGAGGTAGGGGTTTTTCACCATGCCGAAAGCGAGATTGCCGGACGCGACCTCGAGCTCCTTCTGGCGCAACGATACCGTCGAGCCTCCGTAGCACGAGAACGACAGGAAATCTGCCGGATAGGTTGCGAGAAGCTCGAGGTCGTTCTCGCCCATTTCCAGCTTGATGCCCGCGCGCTCCATCTCCCTCAAGCGATAGGCGGGATAGTGGCCGCCCACCTGCACGTCGGCATACCACAGCGCGTCACGCTCGCGTTCCATGGCGAGCAGATGATCGGCGGGGTCGGCGGAATAGGAGTAGATGGGGTTGTACGCGAGCATCTGACCCACCATGATCTTAGGGGAGATTTGGTGCGCCGACCGAACCGTAAGGGCAGACGCCACGAACTGGTTGTGCGCCGCCTGGGCCTTCGCATGGGGGCTCCCATCCGTAAGCCCGCCCGCCATGAAGCTCCCCATGCTCATCATGTTGATCTCGTTGAAGGTGAGCCAGTACTTCACCTTGCCCTGATAGTGCTTCATGACGCAGGTGGCGTAGCGCACGAACAGGTCGATGAGCCCGCGGCTCTTCCAACCGCCGTACTTGTTCACGAGCGCGAGCGGGGTCTCGTAGTGCGAGAGCGTCACGAGCGGTTCGATGCCGTACTTAGCGCACTCGTCAAACACGGCGTCGTAGAACGCTAGACCCTCGGTGTTGGGCTCAGCCTCCTCGCCCGTGGGGAAGATGCGCGCCCAGTTCATGGACAGGCGGAAGCACTTGAAGCCCATCTCGCCCATGAGGGCGATGTCCTCGGCGTAGTGGTGGTAGAAGTCGGTGGCCGTGTGGCTGGGATAGTAGTAGCCATCAACCACCGCCACCTCCAGCCCTTCAGGAAGTCCCTCCTCGCAAACCGCATACACGGGAAGCGCGCCGGTTTCCCCTGTCGCGGTATTACGCCACGTTATCTGCCGTGACACCGTATGGCTACCGCTGGTCATGGCGTCCGAGGTGTTCGGTCCTTTGCCGCCCTCTTCCCAGCCGCCCTCATACTGGTTGGCGGCGGTGGCGCCACCCCACAGGAAACCTTCCGGAAATGCCATTGGGTACCTCCTCGATCGTGAAAACATCTTCATGAAACGGGAAGACGGGCTGCATGGCAGTCCCGGCTTCCCGTCAGATAATCAGTTAGGCGCTTGCACCCATGCGTTGATAGACCGTGATGAAGCGCTCGGCAAGGATACGGAAGCCCTCAGCGCTCATGAGCTGATCCTCCGCATGCAGCAAGATGATGCGAAACGGCAGCTCCTCGCCGCTGGCCTCTTGCTGAAGCAGTTTCATGTGAGCGTCGTGGCCTGCGTTGAACACCACGTTGCCCTCGTCGATAAGTTTCCGGGCGGCCTCAAAATCACCATTCTCGGCACAGGTTATCGCTTCGAGGTAGCAGCTGCGCGCGCTCCCCACCTGAGCGACGATAGAGAAGCACGTCATTTCAAACTGATCGATCGCTTCTTGTTTGATCTCTGACATGGCTATGCCCCCAGCAACTTTCGAGCCTGTTTGAGCACGGCCTCGCCGTTCATTGTCCCATACGCTGTCATATCAATCGGCTCCACCGGACAGTTCACTTGATTCTTCACCTTGTTGAGTTCAAAGCGAACCTGCGGTCCCAGCAGGATAACGTCGCTATCCGCATATTCCGCCGCTTGGTTGACAGGGTGCGCCTCGATAGTGCACACGAAACCGTCTTTTTCAGCCGCCTGTTGCATGCGCTGTACCAGCATGCTCGTCGAAGCGCCCGCGGCGCACATAAGTACGATATGTTTCATCCTACGCTCCCAACCTCATGGAAAATGATAGTGTGAATATGAAAATCCCTATGCGGCCGATTCCTCGAGAGCGGCCTGCTCCTCTCGCAACGCCTGGCGATCAGCCATAAGGGTGAAGGGGGTATACATGAGCACCGACACCGCCAAAACCGCAACCGAGATCACCAGGCACCCGATGCCGCCCTGCATGAATGCGATGACCGGCTGGGGAAGCACCCAGGGAAGCTGAATCGTGGGATTGAACGCAGCCCCAAGACCGAGGGCGTAAAGCGCCTGGACCACGATGGCGCAGACCGGGATGTTCAGCACGAACGGGATGAAGTACGTGGGATTCAGCACGACCGGCAGACCGAACATGAGCGGCTCGGAGATATTGAAAAGCGACGGAACAAGCGCGATGCCGCGAATCGCCTTGAAGCGCTCGGACTTGGTGAAGAGCAGCGAGATGCTGATGCCCAGGGCGTTAGCCTGGCCACCGATGGCGGTGCCGAGCGCGACGACGGCCCAAGCGCCATAGGGCAGTGCCTCGCCCGCGATGATGGCCTCGGTGTTAGCAGCGCTGCAAGCCATGATTACCGGAGCGTAGAAGTTGAGCATCACGTTGGGGTGGACACCGAAGAACCAGAAGATCGACTGCAGCGAGCACACGATGATATAGGCCAAAGGAGAGGCACCGACCATCGTGACCGGCGTGCCGATCAAGGTGTTGATCATATCGAACAGGTTGCCCCACGGGGTGAAAGAAAGACCCCACTTGGCGAACCACACCGCAGTGAATAGCACGATGGCGGCAAACATCGGCGACAGCGAGTCTGCAACCATGGGCGGAACCATATCGGGGAGCTTGATTTCAAGCTTGCTCATCAAAATGGCTGTCACCTTCGGCACGATTAGGCCAAGCAGAATGGCGACGAAGATGCCGTTCGATCCCATGTACGACGTGTTGATGAAACTCGCCATGGGAATATCCTCGAACGATTGCTGCGGCATGAATGCCAAAAACACCGCGCCGCTCACGATGCCACCGGTATAACCGCTAAGGCCGCATACCTTACCCCACCTCAAACCGATGAAGAAGGAGATGTATATACCCATCATGTTCATGGTAACGGTGAGGATGGAGTTGCCGGTCGCCATGAGACCGCTCGAAACCACCCAATCGGAGAACCCCGGAATGGGGAAGTTGATGAGAATCGCGATAACCGAGACACCAAGGGTCATGGGCAGCGTGCACATCATGCCGCCCATGAGGGCGTCGAGCATCTTGCTGTCAGCAACCTTGCTTGCCACAGGTGCGATTGTCTTATCCATTATGTTTTGGATCTTGTCGAATACCGCCATGTTTCAGCTCCAATCTTTGCAGTGAACTCTATCGATGCCCGTGTGCGGCATCTTCCCCTCTAGATAGCGCATCCACCTCTCTTCAAAATCATAACGACGTGCTTCAGGCAGTACGCCATTCAGCGTGAATTGGCGAGATTGCCCCAGCGGACGCTTACGTCAGGTCCGCGTACGTCACGAGCCCCACGTCCTGCTCTGCAAGCCATGCGGCGACATCAGGGTCGACAAGCATCGCGGCTTCCCGGATGCGGACCTCGAGCATGGTCGAGTTATCTCGCAAGTACGCGTCGATATAACCTGGGTGAAACACCATGAGACGGCATATCCCTTCCGGTGTCGTTTCAAGCGCCTCTCGAAGCGCCGCAAAGGGATCCGCTTCATATGACGAGAAATCCTTGGGAACATAGGAAAGCACCGGCGTCGAGCGAAAGGTGACTGGCTCGCCCGGAGCACCCATCGCGAAATAGGGCAGGCCGTGACGCTCGGCAACGATCTCAAGGCCGCGGAAGAACATGGGGCTTGCGACCGCATGTCCCTCGAAGTAATCGGGCTCACGCCCGACGAGCTCAAGGAATCGCCGATACTGCGCCTCGATTTCGATAATGACCTCGTCAAGCACCACGAAGTCCTCCCCAGCCCGCGCGGCGGCGCGATATGCTGAGCTCCGCTTGAAATTGCCATCATCGTCAACGATGCTCGAGATGAGCGAGGAATCGCTGAGGGGCCTACCCGTGCAGATATTAGTGTGCTGACCCAAGCAGAGATCCTTGATTTGCAGGCGCGCCAAACCGCTTTCTGCAAGCGGCATGTTGGTCATGACGCCCACCGAGCGAATGAGCCCCGCTTGGACCGCGGCCGCTATCCCGCAGTTAACACCGTCGCTGTAACCTAAATCGTCGGCGCGCAGCAATAACCGCTTCATCCGATCCTCCTCAACCGATATCTCGTCGAGCGGCAAAGCAACGAAGCGATGCCCTGTGTAGAGCCGATGCCGTGTTCCGGCGGGGCGGCAAGCTTCGTCGTCTCTTCTTGCATTAAGTATGACGCCGGCTATATCCAAAATCGGTTACATGCTGTGCCACAAGGTTGCGAGATGGCTACGCGAGTTTCATAACGTGAAACTCCGCAGGAATACCGGCATGTTTGAGCTATAGTTTGGTCAAATGAGGCCCTCTTATTCGGGCCACTGAGCATAAAGGGGACAGCCATCATGGAAAAATCCATCTCGATGGGATCGGTTGCCGAACGGTTGCTTGACTACATCGACACCGCAATGCAGCACGACACCAACTACGAGATAGCGACCACGCTGGTGAAAAACTACAGCAAGCTGAGCGAGCTCTCGATTGGAGAAATCGCCGACATGTGCTTCGTCTCGAAGGCTTCAGTGTCGCGATTCTGCCGGTTTATGGGTTTCGCTGATTTCAAGGACCTGCGCAACCAGCTTGAACATGACGTCCTCAAAACCGGGTTGTTTCCACATGCCTTTGTAGAACAGCTGTCAAACGACACGGAAGGCGCTCTGGCATCCTACCGGGAGGCGATCCTGCTCAATATCGAAACGACCATCTCGGCGGCAAACATCGCGAAACTGCCCGCCATTGTCGATGATTTGCACGACAGCGGGCATGTCGCGTTCTTCTCCCACCACTTCCTCTGGGACGTGGGCCGCTACTTCCAAAGCAGGCTCACCATCATGAACCGCCCCATCGAGCTTTACCTCGATTATTCATCGCAGCTCGCCTGCGCGCAATCGCTCACCAAATCCAGCCTCGCCATCATTTGCAGCATAGGGGGAACATACCCCATTCGTTATCCAGAAATCGTCAACGCACTCGCCGCCTCCGGCTGTCGTCTTCTCGCCATCACACAAAACACCTCAAGCGCCTACTGGAACCATGCCTCCTGCATACTGAGCTGCGGAGTGACCAACAACATCGACACGGGCAAGTTCGGTGCGCTTGCCGCCATCGACTTGATAGTCATGGAATACCTGAGGCGTTATGGAGCCGATTCCGGTACTGGCGAGTAATCTCGTCGGACCACCGACGCTCAGCAGGGCAAGCCGTTTTCTCTAATCACGTCCTGATACCAGAAGAAGCTGTCCTTCCTGAAACGAGCGCATTGCTTCGCATCGGTTTCCGTGCGATCGATATACAGAAGGCCGTAGCGCTTAGTGAACCCCTGATGACTTGAGCATAGATCCATGAGGCTCCAAACGCAGTAGCCGAAGACGGGATAGCCTTCGCGAATGAGCTCCTCGACCTCGCCCAAATGTCGTGAAAGGTATTCGATGCGCACGGCATCATGCACCCTGTTCTCCTCGTCAAGTGACTCGGAAAGCGCCATGCCGTTCTCCGTGACGATCATCGGAAGCTGGTAGCGATCGTAGAGCTTGCGCATGCCCACGCGAAGCCCAAGGGGGTCGATGCCGTTCGACATCCACTCGGTCGGCGCGATCGCAGGGTTATCGCAGAGTTCGAAATCCCCGCCCGACCACGGAGGGAACCGGTCGAAGCGGATGGGCTCCGTGCGCTCATGCGCACAATTGCTGAAATAGTAGTTCACCCCAAGAAAATCGGGCCTCGTCGCGACCAGGATGTCGTGGTCCCCGCACTCAACAACAGGGTAGAAACCTTCGCGCTCCAGGTAATAGCGCGCATAAGGCGAGATGTCGCCGCGCACACTCAGGTCGAGCAGGTAGTTCTGCATCATCTCCTCGGCGTTCATGGCCGCAAGCACATCCGCCGAAGCGCTCGTCCGCGGGTTGACCACCTGCATGGCGACAACGGGGCCGATCTGCGCATCGGGGTCGATCTGTCGCAGGCACGCGATGGCGCGGTGCTCGGCAAGAGCGACATGATAGCTCATCTGGTAGGCGTTCTTCTGCCGTTGGCGCGGATCGGTTTCGGTGTCACCCGTGTTGCTGGGCGCGGAGGTCGCAATTAGCTGTTCATTCACGGTAACCCAGCGCTTGACGCGCCCCTTGAAGTGCGTGAAGCAGATTTCGGCATAGCGCACATAGAAGTCGATCATCTTACGGCTCTTCCAGCCGCCGAAGGCCTCGACCAACGCACTCGGACATTCGAAGTGATACAGGGTGACCAAGGGCTCGATCCCTCGCTCCAGCAGGTAGTCAATCAGCTGGTCATAAAACGCCAAGCCCTCAGGATTGGGATCCCCCGAGGCATCGGGCATGATGCGGCTCCAAGCGAAACCCATCCGGTAGACCTTGATGCCGAGCTCGGCCATGAGGTCGACATCCTCACGCCAGTGATGATAGTGGTCCGAGGCGATCTTGTTATCGGCGATGCCGGGACGCCCCGGGCCGCGATCGGTGGTTGCCGGACCTTTGCCTCCTTCATCATACCCACCCTCAACCTGAAAAGCGCTGGTGGAAGCACCCCAGAGGAAACCTTCGGGAAACCGGTGCTGAGTCATGAGTTCAACCTCTCGTCACGGATGTCACTTCTTGCATCTCCCGTTATAACGGATGTACGAACCAAAGCCTGTTACTCATTCCCGGGCAATGTTTCACGATTTGAAAACGGCCGTGCCATCATGCACCGCAAACTCTAAAGAACATGCCGTCGCGAAGGCCAAGCCTCATGCCCGCCACCGTCACGTGCCGGCGCCGCACACCGCCAAGCCGCTACTCCCCGTCGCGGAAGGTCAGGAGGTCGCGGTAGTCCGTGTCGCGCGTGCTGCCCGTCTTCGAGAACGGGTTCACCGAAGCAGGACACCTCATCCTCAAGATCTACCTCCTCGACGAAACCAAGGTCGATTTAGGAGACGCAACGTTACTACAGCGCAGGGAAAACGGCCCGCCGAATAAAATCGGATCGATCCCCCGTCTTTCGGTCGATTGCCACCACCATGGATGCCGGAAAGCGCACGGTAACTGCAACAAGCGGCTCATCAGCAACAACGCCAGGCCTGACATGGATGCGCTCAAGACGACCCGTCCAAGTCTCTTGCTCAAACTCTACGCTCTCGCGCTCGATATCTTCGTCTGTCAGGACCGATCCATCAGCTAGTTTGTACTCAGTCATTATCTAGAACCTCCCTCTCAGACAAACCATGCTTGAGAGCATTGCGGTGGACAATTGCCATGGAAGTATCCTCTCCTCCAGGCAGAGTTTGTCATACTCATTGCATGACAAACTCTGCCTTGATACGTTCCCCACCCCATGCTCATCGGCAAAGCTCAAGGCCATAAGCGAAATAAGCTTCTAACACCGAACAATTCCTACCGCTACCCATCAGACCTCTCCAGCAACATCCGTAAGTCATCGATGGGCGGCAGAGCATCGAGCAACTCTCGTGGCATATCCTTCGACGTCTTATAGGTGGCCACACCCATGGGTTTTGTGAAGTCTTGGATCACATAGTCAACAAATCCCTTGTCCATGTCTTTGCAAAGCACAAGGCCTATGGAGGGATTCTCGTGCTCGCGACGCTCAAAGTCGTCCAGGATGCGTAGATAGCCAGAGAGCTGGCCGAGATAGGCCGGCTTGAAGGGGCCGCTCTTGAGCTCGACTGCAACTAAACAGTTGAGGTCGCGGTTGAAGAACAGGAGGTCGATGTACTGATCGATGCCAAAGGCGTCGAGATGGTACTGGTTTCCCACAAACGCGAAGGCTCGACCGAACGTCATGATGAACTGCTTGATATTCTGCACGATGCCTTGCTCTAACACGCGCTCGTCGACATCCTCCGCATCGCGCACCCCGAGTTCCTCAACATTGATAAAGTCGAGCAGATACTCGTCCTTGAACGTGGCGATAGCGCGCAGCGCCTGCTGACCCTTTGGCAGCGTTGAGAGGAAGTTGTTGGAGACCTCTCCTTGATGATGAAAGTCGTCCGCCTTCAGCGAGCGTTTGAGCGCCTCCACACTTAAGTGCTCAAATGCGCACTTGTGAATGTAGAAGAGCCGCTCGTCAAGGGTCTTAGCACCTGCAAGGATATACCGATGATGGGTAAACCCAATCGCTAAAAAATCATCGAGAGAACATGTGTTTGAATTCGGCACTTGCAAGTGACGAATTTGCAGAAGGCCACCGTCTGAAGATTCGTCACTCACGAGTGACGAATCGAGAAACGCCTGTTCATCGCCCGGAGCAGACCAAGCTTCAAAGAAGATTCGCATATATTTGAGACTTGTTGTGGAGAAGCCCCTGAGTCCTGGCAGCTCCTTCCGCAATTGTTCGCTGATGGTTTTGAGCGCGTTGGTTCCCCACGTGCCATTGCGCGTGTTGGCGGAGACGTAGCCTCCCACGGCGAAATAGAGCTGCAGCTGCTGAGCGTTGGCGCTCTTCGCCGCAGCATACTGCGCACGCAATATCGCCGTCTTGATGGTCTGAACTTCCTCACGATAGCCCGTAATCTCTGACATCATGGCGTCCTCCTCTTCTTACGAACTTGTGTTCCATGACGCGTTCTATGCTATCGACGCGTGCGGACACAAAATTGCGCGTACCATAGAGGCGTTTTCTGCTTCGCCTCGTTTGGGAGATGTATGTCCAAACCCTCATCCGCACTCGACGCCAGCTCTTGCGATGTTTACGCCGACTCCGCGCGCCACCCTCTCACGCGCACATGGTGCGTAGCTGCGCTCGCCCTCATCTGCTGCGCGCTCTGGGGCAGTGCGATCCCCTGCATCAAGATCGGCTACGAGCTTCTCGGCATCCAAAACGGCGACGTACCATCGGAGTTTCTCTTCGCTGGCGTGCGCTTTATGCTTGCCGGCGCTATCGCACTTGCCGCTGCAGTCATAACAAGACGTCGCTTGCCTCGCGTCTCACGCACGGGATGGCCACTCGTTATCAGACTCTCGCTTGCCCAAACTATCGTGCAGTACGCCTTCTTTTATATCGGCATTTCAAACGCTTCGGGTGTGCGCGGCTCAATCGTCAACGCTATGAACACGTTTCTCTGCGTGTTGATGGCAGCGCTCGTGTTCCGGCAAGAACGGCTCACTGCGCGCAAAGTCCTCGGCTGCGCTATAGGTTTTGCCGGAGTCGTTATCGTCAACCTCACCGGTGGCGATAGCGGCGGCGCCGTCACGCTCACAGGCGAGGGCTTCATCCTTATTGCCGCTGTCTCCTACGCTGTCTCGTCTGCCCTCATCCACACCTACTCCCAGCGCGAGGACCCCGTGGCGCTCAGCGGCTACCAGTTTATCAGCCCTAGTCATCACGCAAAGCCCCTTCGGCGGCACACGGTGCGGCCAAGTCACCGCAGGCCGGGGCGGGAGGCGGTCCTTTCTCTCGGAAAACTTCGCGAAGCCCAGTTTCCGAGAGAAAGTGTCCGGCTGCCGCCCCGGCCGGCCAGGTCAACTACACCGTGTACTGCGGCAGGTCCTGCAGGGCGATGACGTCCATGCCCATGTCGTTGGCACTGCCGTGACCCTGCTGGTCCTCGCGCACGGCCTCGATGGCGCTCACATACGTGTTGGCGGCAGACATCGCGGTCACGCAGGTCACGCCGCGACGCACGGCCTCGGTACGTAGCAGGTAGCCATCGCCACGCGAGCCCGGACCGTACGGCGTGTTGATGATTACCGCAATCTTGCCATCGGCGATGAGGTCGCCGATGTTGGGACGCTCGCCGTCGTGCGGGCCGCTAATCTTTTCCACGACCTCGCACGTCACGTTGCCTCCACGCAGCACGCGCGCCGTACCCTCGGTGGAGCAGATATCAAAGCCCAGGTAGCGCAGGATACGCGCGACCGAAAGGATGTGGCGCTTGTCACGGTCGCACACGCTGATGAACACCTTGCCGGCGCTCGGGTCGGGCAGCTTGTAGTCAATCGCCAGCTGCGTCTTGGCGTATGCCTCGGGATAGCTCTTAGCGATACCCATGACCTCGCCCGTCGACTTCATCTCGGGCCCCAGGATAACGTCAGCGCCCGGGAAACGACCCCAGGGCATAACGGCTTCCTTCATGCAGAACCAGTCCAGCTGGCGCTCGTCGCTCGGCAGGCCCAGGCTCGCGATGGAATCGCCTGCCATGATACGCGCCGCGCACTTGGCCAGCGGCACGCCGGTGGCCTTGGAGATAAACGGCACGGTGCGGCTCGCGCGCGGGTTTGCCTCGATCACGTAGACGGTCTCGCCCTTGATGGCATACTGCACATTGACCAGGCCGCGTACGCCCAGCGCCATCGCGATGCGGCGCGTGGTCTCGCGAA
Source organism: Collinsella sp. (assembly GCA_048375035.1). Lineage (GTDB taxonomy): Bacteria > Actinomycetota > Coriobacteriia > Coriobacteriales > Coriobacteriaceae > Collinsella. Next base: position 4,188 of record DBGEDL010000081.1, on the reverse strand, counting down.
GCTTTGCCTGCAGGCTCTCGCTAAAGCTGAACGGCGGGATGCAGGTCGCAGAGTCGCCGGAGTGAATACCGGCCTCCTCGATATGCTCCAGAATGCCGCCGATGTAGACCTCTTCGCCATCGCACAGGGCGTCGACATCGGACTCAATCGCACCCTCCAAGAAGCGGTCCAGATACACCGGGTAGTCGGGGCTAATGCGCGCGGCCTCGGCCATGTAATCGCGCAGATGCTCGGCATCGTAGGCGATCATCATGCCGCGGCCGCCCAGCACGTAGCTCGGACGCACCAGCAGCGGGTAGCCGATATGCGCGGCCACGGCCTCGGCCTCCTCAAACGAGGTTGCCTGGCCCGCCGGCGGATACATAATGCCCAGCTTGTCGAGCAGGGCGGCAAAGCGCTCGCGGTCCTCGGCAAAGTCGATGGCATCGGGCTTGGTGCCCATGATGTTCACGCCGCTTTCCTCGAGCATGCGCGCCAGCTTAAGCGGGGTCTGGCCGCCGAGCGTCACCACGACGCCGTCGGGGCGCTCAACATCGATAACGTCCATGACGTCCTCGTAGGTGAGCGGCTCAAAGTAAAGGCGGTCGGACGTGTCGTAGTCGGTCGAAACGGTCTCGGGGTTGCAGTTGACCATGATGGTCTCAAAGCCGCGGGCCGCCAGCGCGTAGCTCGCGTGCACGCAGCAGTAATCGAACTCGATACCCTGGCCAATTCGGTTGGGGCCGGCGCCCAGGATCATCGCCTTGGGCTTGTCCGCCGGCGTGGTCTCGTCGGGAGCCACGCACTTCTTGGCATCCGGGCTCGTGCGGTAGATGTTCTCGTACGTCTTGTAATGGTACTCCGTGGCACTCGAGAACTCCGCAGCGCAGGTATCGACCGTCTTCATGCTGGGAACCACGCCCAGACCCTTGCGATAGGCGCGCACAAAGCGCTCGTCCGAGCCGGTCAGCGCGGCGATCTCGGCGTCGCTCGTACCGTACTGCTTGAGCAGGCGCATCGCGTCGGCGTCGATATCCTCCACACGCAGGCCGCGGATGCTCTCCTGGACCTGCACCATATCGTTGATACGGTTGAGGTACCACGGATCGATACCGCAGATGGCATGGATGCGAACGATGTCCCAGCCACGGCGCAGGGCCTCGACCACAAAGAAGATGCGATGCTCGGTCGGGGTTGCCACGGCCTGAGCAAGCTCGTCGTCGCTCATCTTATCGGCACCCTCTTTGCCACCGGCGCAAATGCCCTGGTGGCCATCCTCCAGCGAGCGCATAGCCTTGCCAAAGGCCTCCTCAAAGGTGCGACCGATCGCCATAATCTCGCCCACGGCCTTCATGCGCGTGGTGAGTGTGGGGTCGGTACCCTTGAACTTCTCGAAGGCAAAGCGCGGCACCTTGACCACACAGTAGTCGATTGTGGGCTCAAAGCAGGCGGGCGTAGCCTTGGTGATGTCGTTGACGATCTCGTCGAGCGTGTAGCCCACAGCCAGGCGCGCGGCGGCCTTGGCGATGGGGAAACCCGTGGCCTTGGAAGCGAGGGCGGACGAGCGGCTCACGCGCGGGTTCATCTCGATGACGATCAGGCGGCCGGTGTTGGGGTTCACGGCAAACTGCACGTTGGAGCCACCGGTCTCGACGCCGATCTTCTCCAGAATGGCGAGCGAGGCCACGCGCATGCGCTGATACTCAAGGTCGGAGAGCGTCTGCGCCGGCGCCACGGTGATGGAGTCACCGGTGTGCACGCCCATGGGGTCGAGATTCTCGATGGAGCACACGATGATGCCGTTGCCGGCGTGGTCACGCATGACCTCCATCTCATACTCTTTCCAGCCCTCGATGGACTCCTCGACCAGCACCTCGTGGGCGGGCGAGAGCTCCAGGCCCTGGCTCACGATGGAGATAAGCTCCTCGTGGGTATGTGCGATGCCGCCGCCGGCGCCGCCGAGGGTAAAGCTCGGGCGCAGTACGCAGGGATAGCCCACGCGCTCGGCGATAGCCTCGGCGTCGGCCACGCTGTAGGCGTAGCCCGAGCGCGCGACCTCCAGGCCAATCTCGGCCATGGCCTCGTTAAAGAGCTTGCGGTCCTCGCCGCGCTCGATGGCGGCCAGGTCGCAGCCGATCATCTCGACGCCGTACTTGTCGAGCGTACCGTCTTTCGCCAGCTCGACGGCGGCGTTCAGACCGGTCTGGCCGCCCAGCGTGGGCAGCAGCGCGTCCGGGCGCTCTTTCTTGATCACGCGCTCGATAAACTCGGCGGTGATGGGCTCGACATAGGTGCGGTCGGCAAGACCCGGATCGGTCATGATGGTCGCCGGGTTGGAGTTGACCAGGATGACCTCAAAGCCATCCTCCTTGAGCACCTTGCAGGCCTGGGCGCCGGAGTAGTCGAACTCGCAGGCCTGGCCAATAACGATAGGGCCCGAGCCAATGACGAGGATGCGCTTGATGTCAGTACGTTTAGGCATGTTAGTTCTCCTCGGTCTCAGTCGCGGCGGTCTCGGCAAAGTTCCAGCCGGCAAGGCGGTCCTTCGCGGTGTCGATGTCCAGGTAGTTCTCCTCGCCGTCCATGAGTCGCGTAAAGGCGGTAAAGAGATAGTGGGCATCGGTGGGGCCAGGCGAGGCCTCGGGGTGGTACTGGACCGAGAAGCACGGGGCGTCGAGCAGCTGGATGCCCTCGGCGGTGCCGTCGTTGAGGTTCACATGTGTTAGGCGAATGCGGCCAAAGCGCTCGTTCATCACGACCGGCGCGATTCCGCAGCGCACCCAGACGCGCAGATCTCCATCGGCCGCATGCTCGGTCTCGCCGCCGGAAAGCTCGGGGACAAGCTTGCCCAGGCTGGGGAACAGCAGGCCAAAGCCATGGTTTTGCGCGGTAATCTCCACGCGACGGCTTACCAGGTTCATGACCGGCTGGTTGCCACCGCGGTGACCGAATTTAAGCTTTTCCATCTGGGCGCCGCAGGCCAGGCTGATCATCTGATGGCCCAGGCAAATGCCAAAGACCGGCACCTTGCCGATCAGCTGCTGCACCTGCTCGTAGGTCTCCACCACGGCGTCGGGGTCGCCTGGGCCATTGGACAAAAAGACGCCGTCGGGATTCATGTCGAGCACCTCACTCGCGGGCGTGTCCCACGGCACGACGGTAAGGTCGCAGCCGGCGCGGACCAGCCCCTCCAGAATGCCGCGCTTCACACCGCAGTCGTAGGCGACCACTTTGTGACGGGCAGGAGCGGCAGTCGAAAGCGCAAAGTCATGCGTGGCAGGCAGGTCGACGGCGGCAAACTCGTGAGGCGCGGGGCAACTTACGGTCTTGACCAGGTTCTCGCCTACCAGCGCGGGCGCTGCGGCCAGACGCTCGGCAAGCTCGTCGACATCGAAGATCTCGGTCGAGATAATGCCCATCTTGGAGCCGTTGTCGCGCAGGTGGCGCACCAGGGCGCGGGTGTCGACGCCCTCGATAGCGACGATGCCGTGTGCACGCAGGTACTCCGGCACGCTGACGGCCGAGCGCCAGTTAGAAGGCGTGGCGCACATGTCGCGAACGATCATGCCGCGCATAGCCGGAGCGCTCGCAGGGCGCACGGCGTCGCCGGGGAAGGCCGACTGGACGTCGGTCTCGTCGATACCGTAGTTGCCGATCTGCGGATAGGTCATGGTTACGATTTGGCCGGCATAACTCGGGTCGGTCATGACCTCAAAGTAGCCCTCGAGCGAGGTGTTGAAGCAGACTTCGCCGGTCGCGGTGCCCTCGGCGCCGCATGCACGTCCATAAAAAATGGTCCCATCCTCAAGATACAGGATGCAGGGACCGCAGGTGCCCTTGCTGGTTTTGGCCAGCATGCGCTGGCAAAGCTCGCTGGGCGCGAAGGTGCGGGCGGCAGCGCCCGCGGTATGGTTGTTCGCCATAATTCTCCTTCCCGGTCTCACAGGACCGGCTTAAAGGTGTGTAGTTAGGCCTCGCGGTATTGTAACCGCAAGCATGCCTCATGGCGTTAATTTCATCGAAATGTTTACGAAATGATAATTATGACTTTCTATGCATAATGATTTCTCTGGGACGTGTCTCTATAGTTTTGTCAACCGCGTGCTTCGCGCCATTTCGGCATGACGCATCCGGGCGCCCGGCGCCCCCGCTTCCCCTTCGGTTGATCCCGCCGCCCGCTAGGCCGCGTACGGGACGGCGTCGCGCATG
>DBGEDL010000080.1:0-31273 GCA_048375035.1 Collinsella sp. | reverse complement strand
TTGCTGAGGTTCGCCATGCCCTTCTTGAAGTTGAGGACCAGGTCTTCGGCGTTCATGCTGCCCCCATCATCGCGGTCTACGGGGTCAAAGATATGGCACCGTGGGGACACATGTATGTCAATCCTGGTCTAACAGAGCCTTTTGATTTGTACTGCGCCATCACTCATTTTCTGTTGCTGGTGGCACGCGAAATCGACATTGATATTCAGAATGACGATCTATTGGTAGAGTCCCTTCTCTCGCACCTTAAGAGCGTCTCGAATTGGAGTTCCGATGCCTTTGAGGTCGGTGTTTCCGGGCCGTCTGGAGTGATGGTCGGTATGGTGCAAAAGGCGGCGGAGCCGCATTTTCACGTACTCGAGGATTACCTCAATCGCGCCATGGATGATTCGATGCGCGCAAGTGTGGTGATTCACATCTGCGCTGCACTTTATCGCTCTGAAAGCTCTATGCGCTCGTGCAACGTGCTCATTTCGTGTCCGTCCTCGGTTGCAACGAGTAAATATCTCGAGGCGCAGATCGCTCAGTACTTCAAACTCAATATTTGCGGTGTTGTCCAAACTGCTGTGATAGAAGCGGGGGAGGCGTCACTCGATGGAATCGACTTTGTCATCTCGACGGTTCCGTTGACTAATACTTCGATTCCAGTGGTGGTCGTGAGCCCCGTTCTTTCGGTCGATGACATCAATCGCGTTCAAGCGCATGCTTTTAAGCAAAGCAGGCGAGAGGGACTGCCGGTTAAGGACGGCCCTTCAATTATTTCTGAGCTTTGTCGTGTGTATGAACAGGGTAACGCTCGCAAAACGGCATATCTCAACCATGAGCTTGCTGCGGTTTTGGAACGAGTGAGCCGAATTGAGACGGAGACGACGAGTTCATCTCCTTTGCTTCGTATGCTTGATCGCCGTTTTATCCGTGTTGAACGTGCGACGCTTCCGTGGCGTGAAGCGATGCGTTGCGCGTCGGCACGGCTCATGAACGAAGGCTATTTTACTTCTGCATATGTCGATAAGGCGATTGATAACGTTGAGGAGTATGGCTCCTATATCATCGTTAACCAGGGGATCGCGCTTGCCCATGCGGGCAGCGAAGATGGGGTCCATAAAGATGGACTCAGCCTATTGGTCTCACGGGAAGGCGTTGAATTCGATGAGGGTGATCGCGTTCATCTGCTATTCTTCTTTTCACAGGTGGGCAATGGCGATTATCTAGAGCTGTTCCGCGAAATAATTCGACTCGGAAACGACCAAGCCGGTATGGCCCTTATCTGTGATGCCGAATCGGCTGAAGATGCATATCAGTCCTTAGTTGAGATGCTGGCAGATTATGGGGCCGTGGCATAGATTGGTCTCTTGATTCGTTTTCCTCCGGCCCTGTCAGATCGCGTTGAGGCGAGGAATGGGTAGCGTGGCGCCCGTCGGCGAGATTGCCGGCGGGCGCCGTTGTCGTGTGGGTGGCTATGTTGTGCCGACTGCGGTTGAACGCCCGGTCCTGCGTGCTACAACGAGTCGATGAAGCGCTGCTGGGCGGCGCGGCCGGCCTCGTCCCACTTAAAGACGCCGGCGTTGTCGAGCACGTGGCCAAACACCACGCCGACCTCCTCGTGCAGGATGTCGATGGCGTTATCCGCCGTGAGCTCATCGGCACGACGGGCAAAGACGTCCAGAGCCCACGCGGCGTGGCTGCGGCATAGGTCGTCGCCCTCGAGTGCGGCGGTAAGGTCGTAGCTGACGTCGACCTTGGCGGCCAGCAGGTGCTCGCGAACGGCACCGAGCTCGGGAACCAGGCGCGGCGGAAGAATGGCCAGGCCCATGACCTCGATCAGGCCAATGTTCTCCTTCTTAATGTGGTGATACTCGGCATGCGGGTGGAACACGCCCAGCGGATGCTCATCGGTCGTAATGTTGCAGCGAAGCGCCAGGTAGGCCTCGTAGATATCGCCACCGGCATTGCCGCGGGAGTCGACGCGGCGAATGACGGGCGTCACGGTGTTGTGCGCCACGCCGTCGGCCGTGTGCGCGATGACGCCCACGGACTCGTCGGTCCACTCGCGCCAGGCGAGGATGATCTTCTCGGCGGCATCGAGCAGCTGAGCACGGTCGTGCGAGCGCAGGCGCAGCACCGAGAGGGGCCACTGCAGCACGGTGCCGGTGACCTGGTCAAATCCGGGCACGCTAAACTGCGAGACCTCGGTTGCGTGCATCATGGGGAACTCGTGCGCGCCGCCCTGGAAGTGGTCGTGCGACAGGATCGAGCCGCCCACGATGGGCAGGTCGGCGTTGGAGCCGATAAAGTAGTGCGGGAACAGGTCCACAAAGTCGAGCAGGCAGGAGAGACCCTTGCGATCGACGTGCATCGGACGATGCTCGGAGCTCATGGCAATGCAATGCTCGTTAAAGTACGCGTACGGGCTGTACTGGAAGCCCCAACGCTCACCGTCAAGCTGGATTGGGATAACGCGCAGGTTCTGGCGAGCGGGGTGAGCGCCGCCGTCGGCTGCGGCGGAGCGTCCGGGGTAGCCCTCGTTTTCGATGCAGAGCTGGCAGGCGGGATACTTCTCGCCCGTGTTCTTGGCTACACCTGCCGCGGCGATATCGCACGGGTCCTTCTCAGGCTTGGACAGGTTGATAGTGATCTCAAGATCGCCCCAGTTGGTGGGGGTGCTCCATTTGATGTTGCGCGCGATGGCGGCACGGCGCACGTAGCCGGCGTCGCAGCACAGGCCGTAGAACCAGTCGGTTGCGGCGCGGGGCTCGTTGACGCCCATACGTCCGTTGAACTCTTCGTTTACAACCGAAGGCCTCGGCGTGAGCACGCCCATGATTCGCATGGCGATGCGGTCGCGGCCCGATGCTGTGTCCTCGGCGGCACCGTTGGCAACGGCGGTCTCGGAAAGCGCGGCAAGCGTGCCTTCAAGGTCAAAGTCGGGCAGGGTATCGGGGTGCAAGAGCGAGAGTTTCTCAACCTGGAGCGCCCAGGCCATATCGAGCGCGGGCCCCGTAGCGCCGATGCACTCCAAAATGGTGTTGTATGCCCAGATGCGGTCGTCCTGGCCGATCATCGATCGGTGGATGGCGTACTCGATCAGGTTCTGTGCGGCCTCGCGCACGTCAGTCATTACAGCCATGCCGCGTAAGCCCCCTTGTCAGAGATGGCGTAGTGACGGGCAGAGTCCTCGCCCAGCCAGCTGTTCATCTTGGCAATGAAGGTGTCGACCAGGTCGAGCGGCACGAAGGCCTGGATGGTGCCACCAAAGCCGCCACCGTGGATACGGACGGCGCCGCGGCCGTCGAGCACGTGCTCGGCCAGCGCCAGGGCATACATGGAAGGCTGCTCGGAACCCAGCTTGGCAACAACATTCTGCAGGTACATGGCAGAGCTGGCGCCGGACTCGCGCGTCAGGACCAGGAACTGGTCGATGTCGCCGGCGTTCAGAGCTGCCCAGCGCTTGTCGACCAGGCCGTTCTCGTACCAGTAGTGAACGGCGCGCAGGCAGGCACGGTCGCCCAGCTTGGCACGCAGCTCGGGGAGCTTGGCGTCAAAGTCGGCAACGTCGACCTCGCACAGGCGTGCCTTGCCAAACTCGGCGGCGACGTCCTGCATCTCGCGCGGAACGGCGGCGTAGTCGTCGGTGGCGGCCACGTGGTCGGTGCCCACTTTAACGAGCACAAGCGCATAACCGTGATCCTCAAAGTTGAGCTCGAGCTTCTGGGTCTTAGGCTGAGCCTGGTCCTCAAAGTCCATGTAGGCGAGGCCACCCAGGCACACGGCGGCCTGGTCCATCAGACCGCAGGGCTTGCCGTAGTAGTTGTTCTCGGTGCGCTGGCTCATCTGCGCGAGCGCGACGGGCTCAATGGCGGGCGCGCCCCAGAGCGTCTCCATGGCGCGGCCGTATGCGGCCTCGACGGCAGCGGAGCTGGAAAGGCCGCCGCCCGAGGGGACGGAGCAGGTGAAAGCAAAATCGAAGCCGTGAGGCTCAACGCCAAGGGCTGCAATCTCGTGGGCCATACCGCGCACGAGGCTTGCGGACGTGCCCTTCTCGGACTCCTGCACGTCTAGCGTGCCGAGCGCGATTTCAAACGTGGGATAGCCCTCGTCGGCTACGCGAACCTTGTTGGAATCGGTTGCCACGGCGATGCCGTCGACAGCGACATCGAGCGAGCCGGCGATAACGTGGCCACCCTCGTGGTCGGTGTGGTTGCCGCTGATCTCGGAACGGCCGGGCGCGTGCACGTAGAGCACCTGGCGGTCGCCGATGGGGCCAAACTCCTCCTCGAACAGCTTGGTGAGCGTGGCGAATGTCTTTTCGTCGGGGGTGGTCATGGGAGTCCTTTCCTTGGCGTGCCCGGGTGGGTTTTGCGTCGTTATGAGTACGTTAACAACTTGTAGCGGTATGAACCAAGTGTTCACGATACCGCACGTTACGGGCTATGTTAACGTACTCATAACACATTGCTTGTCACTTTTTGAGAATCTGGTAATCGGTAGAAATACAGCCGTGAACGGTACTGCCGTATGGACTTATAAAGCAGAAGAGATGCAGATAGAAAAAGTAGAGTACGTTAACATGCGTCCGACGATAGCGGGCCTCGGCGCGGGGTGTATTTCTGCCCGGGCCGGTATTCACGCTATTCAGATCTCGCAAGGGTGAAGGTGATCCTGTGGCAAGGCGCCCGTCCAACGATACCAGTTCGCGTCCGGTCTCCATGGCTGACGTTGCCCGCGCTGCTGGCGTTTCGCAGCAGACGGTTTCGCGCGTCGCCAACGGCTTGCCCAACGTCAACGAGCAGACGCGCCAGCGCGTGCAGGCCGCTATGCAAGAGCTCGGCTTTCGTCCGAGTTATGCCGGTCGCTCGCTGCGCGACGGCCGTTACCATTCGGTCGGCCTGTGCATCAACGATGTCACCAAATTTGGCAACCTCTCAATGATCGACGGCATCGCCAGTGCTGCTCGCGAGCATAATTGCGCCATCACGCTGGTCGAGATGTCCAAGACCGAGGAGTTTTCGCTTGCCGAGGCCACGCGTCGTATGGCCGCGCTGCCCGTGGACGGCATCATTATCGGCATGAGTCGCATGGCGCCCGATTTTGAGACGTTTGATCCACTGCCGGGCATTGGCACGGTCATCGTTACCATGTACGCGCATCCGCGCGTGACCACGGTCGATTCCGACCATTACGGCTGCTCGCTGTTGCTCATGGACCACCTGTTTGAGCTGGGGCATGAGCAAATTCGCTATATCGGCGGCCCGTCGTTCTCGGTCGACGAGCAATTTCGTCGCGCCGGCTGGCAGGATGCGCTCGAGCGTAAGCACATTAAGCCACAGGCGCCGCTCGAGGGCGACTGGTCTGCCAACAGCGGTTACGAGGCCGGCAGGTACCTGGCCGAGCACGATCGCACTATGACGGCGATCTATGCGGCAAACGACCAGATGGCAAATGGCGCGATTGCCGCGCTGCGCGATAGCGATCTGCGCGTGCCCGAGGACGTAAGCGTGGTGGGCGTCGATGATTCGCTCGATGATTTTGTAGCACACAACGAGCTCACGACCGTGCGATTCGATCTACATCAGCGCGGACGCGAGGTGTTCGAGCATGCGGTTCCCGAGGCGGGTACGGCGGGCAAAACCGTTGCCATTCGTATTCCCGGCCAACTCATTATTCGACATAGCACGGCGATACCGCGCTCATAGTTTGCGCAGGTAAACGGCGGTATATTCCGCCTAAATTCCAATCGATAAGGATGCTGACAGATAGCCGTGGCTATGAAGGCGAGTGTTATGATAGACGGGTTCTTTTGTCTATCTAGGAGGCTTTGCCTGATGGAGATCACCAAGGATATCCGCTACATTGGCGTCAACGATCACGACATTGACCTGTTCGAGGGCCAGTACGACGTGTCCGAGAACGGTATGGCATACAACAGCTACGTTATCTTGGGCGAGAAGATTGCTGTCGCCGATTCGGTCGACGGTGGTTTTGTTGACGAGTGGCTCGGCAACATCGAGGCCGTGCTCGATGGTCGTACGCCCGATTATCTGGTTGTTCACCACATGGAGCCTGATCACTCCGCTGGCATCGCCACCTTTATGGAGCGCTATCCCCAGGCGCAGATCGTGGCCAGCATGGGCGCCTTCCGCATGATGGTCAACTACTTTGGCACCGATTACCCCGAGCGCAAGATGGTCGTCAAAGAGGGCGACGTGCTCGATCTGGGCGGTCACAGCCTGACCTTCGTCGGCGCCCCCAACGTGCACTGGCCCGAGGTGCTGTTCTCCTATGAGGCCACCGACAAGGTGCTCTTTAGCGCTGACGGCTTTGGCAAGTTCGGTGCCAACGACATCGAGGACCCGGAGGGCTGGGCCTGCGAGGCACGTCGTTACTACTTTGGTATCGTCGGCAAGTTCGGCAAGTTCGTGCAAGCCGTGCTCAAGAAGGCTGCCGACCTGGATATCCAGATCATCTGCCCGCTCCACGGCCCCGTGCTGACCGAGAACCTGGGCTACTACCTCGACACTTACAACACCTGGTCGAGCTACCAGCCCGAGGACGAGGGCATCACCATTGCCTACGCGAGCGTCTACGGTCACCTGAAGGCTGCCGTCGAGGAGCTCGCATCTGCGCTCGAGGCTCGCGGCCAGAAGGTCTCCGTCTTTGACCTGGCTCGCGACGATATGGCCGAGGCCGTTGAGGACGCGTTCCGCTACGACCGTCTGGTGCTTGCCTCCATTACCTACCAGGGCGAGATCTTCCCGTTCATGAGCGCCTTCATCCACACGCTCGCCGAGCATGCCTACCAGAACCGCACGGTGGCACTCGTCGAGGCCGGTTCCTGGGCGCCCGCGGCAGCCAAGGTCATGACCAAAGAACTCGAGAGCATGAAGGACATCACCCTGACGCAGAACAAGGTGACCGTTCTGGGTTCGCTTAACGACGCATCGCGCGCCCAGATCGAAGCCCTCGCCGACGAGCTGTCCAAGTAACAACGCGCTCGCTTCTACCGCCAAAACCACCACAAAGGGGACAGGCACCTTTGTGGTGGTTTTTGTTCAAAGAACTCAAGAATGCTCAAGAAACTCAAAGGTGCTCAAAAAACTCAAAGATGCTCAAAGAAATCAAGAGCTGTGGGGCATAATGGAATTACGTGAGTTCAAGGGAGGCTTTATGGCGGCGGCGACAGCGTACAGGCAAGCAAATCCGTTCACGCCGATGTTCGGACGTGTACCGGCATACATGGCCGGCCGTGAGCAAATCATTGATGATATGGTGCTGGCGTTTGAAAGCGCCGATTCCGACCCCAACCTATGCTCGATTTTCTACGGAGCGCGCGGGACGGGCAAAACGGCCCTTTTGGCATATCTGTCATACCGCGCCCAGCAAGAAGGCTGGATTACGGCGAATGTGACGGCTTCGGACGGGATGCTCGAAGACATTCTGCAGCGCCTCAACGAATCGGCTGCCCATCTGATCGAAAAGCCCGCTTCTAGGCGTGTGAACAGTGTTGGGATTGCCCCCATAGGTAGTATGAGCTGGGAAAACGTTGATATTGAATTTGAGGGCGCCAACTGGCGTACTAAGATGAACGCTCTGTTTGCTCAGCTTGAAGCGACTGGCACCGGGGTGCTTATCGCCGTTGACGAAGTTGATGCATCGTTTGCTCAAATGACCGAGCTCGTTACCACCTACCAACATTTTGTGAGCGAGAACAAAAAAGTAGCTTTGCTTATGGCGGGGCTGCCGTTTCGCGTGCTGGCGTTGTTGACGGGAAAATCGACATCGTTTCTTCGTCGTGCTGCCCAGCATTCGCTGGGATCTATTTCGCCGACTGAGGTAAAAGAAGCGTTTCGGCTGACGATTGAAGACGGTGGCAAAACGATTTCCGATGAGGCGGTCGACCGTGCTGCCGAGGCAATCGATGGTTTTCCGTTTATGTTCCAGTTGGTGGGATATCGGGCGTGGAACGCTTCGCGCCAGGCGGCTGATGTTTCCCTTGAAGACGTCGAACGTGGCGCGAAGCTTGCGCAAGAGGAGCTCGAATCGCGCGTTTTTGCCTCGACTGCAGCGGAACTTTCACAGGGGGACTTGGATTTTCTTCGTGCAATGAATCCGGAGGGGACGACGACCAGGCAAGAATTGGCTGCGCGGCTTAAGAAAAGTTCCGGTTCGATCTCGACGTATAAAAAACGTCTAATTGAGGCAGGGGTGATTGAAGAACCCTTACAGGGACGTTTCGAGTTTGCGCTGCCGGGCTTCGGTCGATATGTAGCGTCTCTTTGCTAGAGGGCCACTTCTGCCAAGACCGTTTCGCGTCCAACTGTCTCAATCTGTAACATCTGGGCAGCTAAATCGACTCTATCTGTTACAGGTTTAGATTAAGGGCGGGGGTCGAGCGGGATTATCTCTATCTGTAACAGTTAGCCGGCTTTTAAGGGCCTAGTTGTTACAGATTGAGACAAACTGGCGGAGCGAACCGCCGTGTCGCTCAAACCACCACAAAGGTGACTGTCCCCTTTGTGGTGGTTTTTGGTTTTAGGTGGTGGCGATGATGAGGGTTGGGGCGTCGATGTCGGTGACCTCGGCGATCGAGGTGGCGACGGCATGGTCGGGGTCACGGTCCATCACGATGGAGTCGACATCGGCAAGCTCGGCAAAGCGGTACATGCCGCGTCCGTTAACCTTGCTGGCGTCCATGAGGGCGACGCTTTGATGGGCCGCGGCGATCATAGCCGTTTTGGTCTCGGCCATCTGGGGAAAGTCGGTCGTAAAGCCGCAGCTGGGGACAAAAGCGCCAGGGCACATGACGGCAAGATCGGCATGGACCATTTGGAGCGCTTGCATAGTGAGCGGTCCGTACAAATAACGATGGCCTTTGCGCAACGCCCCGCCCAGCATGACGACATCGACCGAGGGCATGCTCTCGTCGATGTAATCGGCAATGGTAATGTCTGCTGTGATGACGGTGATACCGTCGCGTTGATCGAGGAGCCGGACGAACTCGAGCGCCGTGGTGCCCGAGTCGACGAGCAGCGTGTCGCCGTCATTGACGAGCTCGATGGCGCTTTGCGCGATGGCCTGCTTGGCAGCGACGTTGACATTGATGCGGCGATCCTGCGTGGAGACGGTCAGACGTTTGTGGAGTGATACGGCACCGCCGTGCGTGCGGCGCAGCTTGCCTGCTTCGGCGAGCGCGTCCAGGTCGGCGCGGGCGGTGACGGAGGACACGCCAAAGGTCTGGGCGATTTCTGCTACCTGCACCGAGGCATTATGATCGAGCATTTCCATAATGGCGGTACGGCGTTCGTCGGCAAAAGCGCGGTTGGTGGCTTGGGCCATGCTTGCTCCATTCTCGGCTAAATTTGCAGGAATTGTGTTGACTCTATTTTCGTTCATTTTCTTTTTGGGTAAGAAAACACCTTTCGATTACTTATCTTTTCTATAAAAGAAAGACGCTGAACGCCCAAAATTCAATATCGAACATGTTCACTCGGCTCAAATTTCTTCCGTTTGCTTTTCAAAAATGACTGTATTGACCTGCATGGGCTCAATATCTCGCGCGTGCAAAGCTGCTGAATTTCATACAATGGGCGCAGCAAAACGCAAGGTAAAACGCCTTGTGAACAACTACGCCCGATGTCCAGATGCGGGCGAGGGAGAGGAGCAAACGCTCATGGCACTTGTTACCACCGAAAAGATGCTCAAGGACGCTCAGGCCGGCCACTACGCCGTCGGCGCGTTCAACGTCGAGAACCTCGAGTTTGTTATGGCCGTTCTGGCCGCTGCCGAGGAGACCAAGTCCCCCGTCATCATGCAGACTACCCCGGGCACCATCAAGACCGCTGGTCTGGACTACTTCTATGGCATGGTCAAGGCTGCCGCCGAGCGCGCTTCCGTGCCCGTCGCTCTGCACCTCGATCACGGCGATGGCTATGACCGCTGCATGCAGGCTTTCCGCACTGGCTACACCTCTGTCATGATCGACGGCTCGCACGAGTCCTTCGAGGACAACATCGCCCTGACCAAGTCCGTCGCCGATGCTGGCCGCGCCATGGGCGTGCCCGTCGAGGCTGAGCTCGGCAAGGTTGGCGGCAAGGAGGACGACGGTCCCGCGGTTGAGGGCGAGAGCCCCTACACCGATCCTGCCGAGGCCAAGGAGTTCGTCGAGCGTACCGGCTGCACCTCCCTCGCAATTGGCGTTGGCACCAGCCACGGTGTGTACACGAGCGATCCGCACATCGAGCAGTCCGTGGTCAAGGCCATTCGCGACGCCGTCGACGTGCCGCTGGTTCTGCACGGCACCTCCGGTGTGCCCGATGAGCAGGTTGCCGAGGCTGTGAAGAACGGCATCTGCAAGGTTAACTACGCCACCGAGCTGCGTCAGGCCTACACCAAGGGCTTCATGGCCTACATGGCCGAGAATCCCGCCTGCTTCGATCCCAAGAAGCCGGCCAAGGAGGGCATGCGTGAGATCACCGAGCTGGTTAAGATCCGCATGACCAACCTCAACTCTGTGGGCAAAGCAGAGTAACAGCAAGGGTACTCCGACTCGCTACATATCCCGGGGAGAGATGAGGGCTTAGTTCCCCAATCGTCCTCGGGCATGCAAAAAGCCTCGCTGCGCACTTCGTACGGCGAGGCTTTTTGCCCCCTGCGGAAAGATTGGGGAACTAAGCCCTCGTCCCTCCCAAGTTGACCTTCTCGAGGTCGTCGCCCTTGTGGCGTTAGGGCGGAAAATTTGAGGCGCGGGGGTTACTTGGTTGTTAGGGTTAGTAGGTCGTTGGGGGTTTTGAGGTTGTAGGTGGCGTTTGGGATGTCTTGGTGCGATCCCCATGCTGCTCGGGCAAAATTGACCCCTGCTGATGTTGCGCATTGTTCGTCGTAGACGGTGTCTCCAACGTAGATGACGCTGTTGGGGTTTGCGCCCGTGCGCCGTAGATATTCGAGCATGGGCGCGGGAGCGGGTTTGTGTTCGGTTGTGTCTTCGACAAGGATGATGTGTTCAAAAAACTTATCGAAGCCAAGGGGTGCAATTTCGTCTGTGTATTCGTCGCGCGCACGTGAGGAGACGATGCCAAGTTTGCAGCCGTTGTCGGAGAGTGTTGCGATAACTTCGTGCAAGCCTGGAAACACGCTGATGGTGCTTTTAAAGCTGGCGGCAACTTGGCACCAGCGATTCAACGTTGCCTGCGAGTAGATTCCAAGTTTCTCAAGGGCATCCTTGCCGGGTATGCCGAGGGCAAATTCAAGCTCGTGTCGGGGGAGCGTTTTGCCGGTCTCTTCTTGGACAATCTGGACAAGCGATGATAGAACGCTTTCTTCTGTATCTGCCAATGTCCCATCAACGTCAAACACGATATAGTCAAAGTACTTCATATAGTAGCTCCTATCCGTTGTTTGCCTGCAAGTTTGATGCAGTGACAGAAGAAGGGCTAGCGGGATTTCTGCCTGGTACTATCGAGATTCTGCCTCGCTGCTCGATAGCTCGAAGGAGTGCATCCCATTTGTTCTTTAAATACCTGGCCAAGATGGCTTGCTGTCGCAAAGCCGCATTGGCGCGCGACTGTCTGGACCGTTCGCGTGGTGTGTGCCAAAAGTTCGCAAGCACGGTTTACGCGGTATGCGCGCAGATATGCCGCCGGGGTCGTTCCTGCGCAAGCTTCGATAATGCGGTAACACTCTCTTTCGCTTACGCCGGCTGCAGACGCTATCTGGGGCACATCTACAGCGACTGCATAGTTTGCGCGGATAAAGTCCAGGATTGCCTTGAACTGTACGTCGCGGCTGGTCATCCAAGAGGCGTTGTCGGAGGAAAAGAGCGGTTCGGCCTTGGCGTAAATCTGAATCCAGAGCTCTGACAAGCTATTCCGAAGCGCCATCTCGTTCTGCGGCCGTTGAAGGTCGTGGTTAAAGGAACTCTTTAGCAAATCGATAAAGGGCATATCGTCGGGGTTGGTGGGCGACCATTTGAGCACATCGACGCCTCGACATTGCAGCAAAGGATTGATATAGCGCTTTTGAAGGCGTCCCGCGGGATCGCCGAGCATCGACGGCTGAAAGATATGCAACATTTGAATGGCCGGTGCCGAATTGGGTGATTGCAGCGTGCTGTGCAAAACGCCGCCGTTGATAAAGCCGGCGGACCCTTCCTCAAAGCGCACGTGTTCATGAGCCGCGCGCGTTCGATAGTCAATCGCTCCCTGCTCCATGTAGAAAAGCTCGACTTCGGAATGCCAGTGCCAGGGGACGGAATTGCCCGGATAGCGAGCGAATTCTGCGCGTTCGGCAATATAGGGCCAGTCTTCGGCGGTCTCGGGAAACGCTTCCTCGCGTCCTCCGCGGTGCAATTCTATGTGATCCATGTTTCGCATGGCATCAGTATAAAGCGCGATGGGCTTAGATTGCTCTTGCCTGTTCGGGGAACGCCTTGTCTAGAGATGCTTGGAGCTTTTCGAACGATGCTCGCAAGTTGTGGCTCTGGTTTGTTGAGCGTTTGGCTTTTGTGGCGGGGGAGTCGAGGAGACTGTTTCTCTGTGTCGGGGGGAAGGAGAAAAGGTTTGCATATTTTAGGGATGGCTGCTGTGTTGCGTCATTGGAAGAATGCATGCTTATGCGGCCTCCTCGATGTCCACCAAAAGGTTGCGCACGGGGTGTGCTGCTAGGTCCCGTGCGTTGGCAGTATTATGCCGCGGCTGTTGCAAAGAAGCGCTAAAGAAAGGCTTAATCAGGTTTGATGTAACCATGAAACCGCAGTTCAAGGCTATCGAGTAACACTCTTGAAAGGTTTTGAGCTTAAGGGCTTTCTAAGGTTTGTGGCGCGGGTGTGGTTCGCCTGTGTGGGGCGTGTGAATGCTCGCTGTTAGCGCTGCGGCTCTGCGGCCCGCACCTGCTCGATGACCTTTTCCATGGTGGCGTCGATGCGGTCTTTTTTGAGTTCGCATTCCCAGATGGTTATGGGTGTCCAGCCCATTTGAGTGAGCGCTGCCACCGCGGCGCGATCGCGCTCGACGTTGCGACGGAACTTTGCCTCCCAAAACTCAACGTTGCGCTTGGGCTGGCTCGGATTGCACTTGGGGCAGCGGTGCCAAAAGCAGCCGTTGACGAAGATGGCGATCTTGCGGCCGGGGAAGGCGATATCGGGCTTGCCGGGTACCTTCCATTCCAAACGATAGCCCGTAAGGCCCGCTGCCCGCAGGCGCTGACGAACGAGCAGCTCGGGCTTGGTGTTGGCGCGCTTGTTGCCCTTCATGGACTTTTTGATGGCGGCGCGACGGCGCACCAGTTCACGCTCGTCGGCGGAAAGGTCCGAGGTATCGATGCCGTCGAGCAGACCTGGTTTGGGGCGTTTTTTGCTACGGCGCTTAGGTGCGCGCTTGGGCTTGGTGGCAGACTCGTCGGCCATGGCGGCTTCGGCGTCATCGGCGGAGCTTGCCTCGAGCCGATCTTCCTTCAACTCAATCAGCGCATCGATAAGTCCCTTGTCGGCGGGCATCCATTCCACCGTGGCAAGCGAGGTACGCGGAATCCAGCGGATATCGAGCTGACGGTCGTGCTTCTGGGGTTCATCGGATTCATCGGCGAGTGAGCAGTAGTAGCACTCCATGGAGAGATGAAAATCGGGGTAGTCATACTCAACGGTGTAGAAATCGCGCAGGTTGGTGACTTTTACCTGCAGCTCTTCCATGAGCTCGCGGCGCACGGCGTCTTCGGGCGTCTCGCCGCGCATGAGCTTGCCGCCTGGGAACTCCCAAAGTCCCTGCATGTCGCCATAGCCGCGCTGCACGGCAAGCAGCTCGTCAGATCCTTCCTTGCGAATGATCCCAGCGGCAACATGAACAGTCTTCAACAGAAGTCCTCTCTCAACATCAACACGTGGCAGGCTAGCTACCCGTACCTTACACAACGGTAAGGCAAGCGTAAGCCATATCGATGGTAGCCGACTCGTCTTCTTGCGACTATAGATGCCGTAGACTAATCGCAAGAAAGGACTCGGTATGCAAACCACGCAAACGGCGACCCCGGTACTGGAGGTCGCGCATCTCGAAAAGGTATATGGAGCGCTGGGCAACGTGACCCGCGCGCTCAACGACGTCAGCTTTACCGTCAACCGTGGCGAATTCGTCGGCATCATGGGCGCCTCGGGCTCGGGCAAGTCGACGCTGCTCAACTGCGTGTCGACCATCGATAGCGCCACGAGTGGCACCATCCGCATCAACGGCCAGGACGTGACGCGCATGAAGCAGGCCAAGCTTTCGCAGTTCCGCCGCGAGGAGCTTGGCTTTATCTTCCAGGACTCCAACCTGCTCGATACGCTCACGGCGCGCGAGAACATCGCCCTGCCGCTCACCATCGCCCGTATGAACTCGGCGGAGGTCTCGACCCGCGTGCAGGATGTGGCTGCGCGCCTGTCCATCAGCCAAGTGCTCGACAAGTACCCCTACCAGATGTCCGGCGGCCAGCAGCAGCGCGTTGCCGCCTGCCGCGCGCTCGTCACCGACCCCACCATGATCATGGCCGACGAGCCCACCGGCGCCCTCGACTCCAAGAGCGCCCGCCTGCTGCTCGAGAGCCTGGAGGCCCTCAATCGCCGCCTGCGCGCCACCGTGCTCATGGTCACGCATGACAGCTTTGCCGCCAGCTACACGAGCCGCGTGTTGTTTATCCGCGACGGCAAGATCTTCACAGAGCTGCGTCGCGGCGACACCGACCGCCGAGAGTTCTTCGACCGCATTATGGAGGTCGTTGCCATGATGGGCGGTGAGGGCTCCGATGCTCTGTAAACTCGCTTGGGGCAACGTCCGCCGCGCCGGCCGCGACTACCTCGTCTACCTTTTGACGCTCACCCTGGGCGTCACGGTCTTCTATGCCTTTAACACCATCTCGATGCAGGTCGACATCGCCGGAATTGATGAAGAGGGCTTGGCGCAGGTTATGGGCAGTATGCTCGGCGACCTGACGTACTTTTTGGCCGGTGTCATGGCCTTTTTGATGGTGTACGCCAATAACTTCATCATGAAACGCCGCAAAAAGGAGTTTGGCCTGTACCAGGTGCTCGGCATGGGGCGCGGGCGCGTCGCCACGATCATGGCGCTCGAGACGGTGATTGTCTCGGTCGTGGCCTTTGTCGCCGGCATTGTACTGGGTGTGGGACTCTCCCAGCTCATGACGTTCTTTACGGCCTCGCTTTTTAAGACACAGATTGCCAATTTCCACTTCTTTTTCTCGGTGCATGCGTTCAATCTGACTCTTGCCTGCATGCTCGTAATGTTTGTGCTCACGCTACTGCTGAACCTTCGCGCCGTGCGTCGTACCAAACTCATCGAGCTTATGGGTGCCGAGCGTCGCAACGAGAGCATCAAGACGCGCAACCCCTGGATCGCGATTGCCATCTTTGCCGTGGGCGTGGTGCTGGTGGGCGTGGCCTATTACCGTCTGCTACGTGATGGGTTCCCGCTAACCGCGACAGACAGCAAGCTGCAAGAGGCCATGAACCAGTTTGGTATTACGACCGCTATGGTTACCGTGGGCACCTTTGCCCTGTTCTGGGGACTCTCGGGCATGCTCATCAAGCTGCTGCAGAGCCTGCGCGGCGTGTATTGGCGCGGTCTCAACATGTTTACCGTGCGCCAGCTTGCGGCCAAGGTCAACACGGTGTGCTTTTCGATGGGCGTCATCGCGATGATTCTGTTCCTTGCCATTACTTCTGTGACTTGCGGTATGTCGATTGCCAGCGTGATGAACGAGAACCTGGAGCGCTATAATCCGGCCGACATGTCGCAGACGTATGTCTATTACACGCCCGATACGCTCGACTACTACAAAGAGTACGTCAATCCGTCTGAGGCCGATCGCATGGTGCTGGCCGATAGTACGGTCGATTTGTACTCCGCATGGCACGGCGATCCATGGCACGGCGATCGTAAGGACAAGTCGGCGGACAACAACGACGAGACCGGCAAGAAGGTCAATATCGCCGATGTTGCCGGTGAGCATGTGCAGATCGATTCGTATCTGAGTTACCCGCTTGGCGGCTCGAATCCTTCGGTGATCCCAAGTGAGATGTGCAAGACCATGGGCGAAAAGCTCCCCAAGGCGTTCGAGGGCAGCAACGCCGACATGACAGGCCTGTCTGTGACGCCGGCGAGCCAGTACAACAAACTGCGCCAGATGATGGGCGAGGAGCCGGTGAGCATTGGCCGCGACCAGTACCTGCTTACGTGTGATATAGGCGGTGAGCTGGGCGACCTGTACACCAAATACATGGCCGGCGGCCATACCCTCACCTTGGGCGGGCATGAGCTCAAGCCCGCAACCGATAAGTCGGACAAGGACACGGCGGCCATCGCCAACTCGTCGATGGGCAGTAATCCGGGTACCGTCGTCGTTGCCGACGAGCTGTTGTCCCAACTTAATCTGCAGCCGAATTCCAGTAGCCTGCTCGTTAACTACAAACAGGGGATGGATACGACCGAGGCAGACGAGAGTATTAAATACACTGTGCTCGACAATCTGCTCGTTGACGGCAAGGAGCCGGGATCGTGGGGAATCTTCATCACACGCTCCGAGATGTACGCGCAAGCAGCGCAAATGAACGGTCTTATTAGCTACCTAGCCATCTACATCGGCTTTGTATTGGTCGTTGCATGCGCGGCGATTCTGTCGATCCAGCAACTCTCCAACGTGGCCGACGGCAGCCGCAGCTATCGTGTTCTGGCGCAGATCGGCTGTGACGACCGCCAGATTCGCCATTCGGTGATGGCGCAGCAAGCGGTATTCTTCCTGTTCCCGTTGGCGGTGGGCTTGGCGCACTCCTTTGTGGCACTTAAGGTGATCATCGAGATGGTGAGCATCTTTGGCAACATGAGCATCGGTGGCACGGTGGGCCTTACCTGTGCGATTTTCCTGGCAGCCTACGGCGGCTACTTCCTGGTGACGTACCTCATGAGCGCCGGCATGGTGCGAGCCGCCATCGCCACCCGCTACAGCGAGTAACAAGCGGGCAAAACCGTCGCAAAATCAGAGCGAATAACCGCCGCGAAGGGAGTCCAGCTCCCTTCGCGGCGGTATTTTGCGTATCTAGAGCATCTCAGATGCAAGTGAGTAGGCTTTTTTGGATCTGCCGAGCACATCGCGGCAAGTGCTCAATAAAATCGCAGGTCAGGGCTGTGGCGTTTTGAGGTGTGCTCGGCATCCCGCCAAAAGCCTACTCACTTGGTTTTACTGCTAGAAAACCGCCGCGAGGGAAAATAGCTCCCTCGCGGCGGTTTTTGGCGTTTGCCCAGATAAAACCTGCCAAAATAAACCTGTCCCTTTTTGGCAGGTTATCGCTTCCAAAAGTGGAGGATGAGCGTCGTGCGGTTTTGCTGTTCGGTTTTGACCAGGATGTTGTGGATGTGGGTCTTGACGGTGCCCACGGCAAGGAATAGCTCGTCAGCGATCTCTTGGTTCGACTTGCCCAGCACAACCAGACGCAAAACCTCGGCCTCGCGGTTGGAGAGCCTGTAGGCGTTGCGATAGAAGGGCATTTGCTCTTCGATGTGTCGATCAAGATCGTTGACGTTCTTTTCCTCGGGCGCCTTCTCCATGCGAATTGAAAGCACGTGGTATGAGTAGATAATCAGCAGAATCGCAAAGTAGCACGCAAAGACGTTCTCGCTAAAGTTGCGCTCGGATAGATAAAGCTGCAGCCAAGAGGGTGCCAGACTCATGGGGATGACAAGGATGTTGTAGAAATCCTCGGCAACGATGCAACCGACCAGAATAGCGCCGATAATCAGGTGCTTTCGCTGGTTGTTAACGCGTGCCTTCAGCTCGACTTGCGTGCTCTTGCGTGCCGTCCAAAAGATATATAGCCCCACGAAAACAAGGAATACCTGGCGCATCGTGTAGTAGAGCCATTGATGAATGGGGCCGTAGGGGACAGCGACGATAATCAGCAGCTCGCTCAGCAAGAACGTTGCGACGGGAATGACAAACTGCTTTTTTGAATGCTTGTCGAGCAAATCCATGGCAATGAGCCAAATAAAAGCCTGCGAAGCGGTCGCCACAAAGGTCCGCAACACAGGCATGGTAATTGAGTAATAGTCGCTGGCTGGAAAACTCTGGTTTTGCAGCGTGTATTCAAAAAAGAAAATCTCGGTCATCTCGATGGCATAGCAGATAAATACGCCGCTGCCATAGATAAAGAAGCGTCGACGAGACGAGGCATAGGCGGCAAGCGAGAGCACCGCCGTCACAATACAGATCACGAGTATCGCTAGGGTATAGAAGAACATCAGGGTGTTCATCTGTCACCGTCCCATCTCATTTATTCTATGGCCGAGCTCTGTATACCTTGTGGGATATAGACGTCTCAACCCTTCGTTTCATTGCGGATTAGGCGCCGAGATACAGCATAGCCGTATACCGTTCGCGGTTCTAGATGGTAAACCCCCTGTAAACTCTTGACCTGCGGGTTTATATTGGTTTAGAGGGGGTGTAACTCCATGAACGGTCTTTAATCCCGAATAAACTAGGTAAAAATTGCATACGGGTGAATGATGGTCTTGTCAACACGAGGCGTGATGTTCGAGCGCCTCATAGTAATAGTCGGCAAGACCGGCGGAAAGGAAATCGACATGGCACTGCCTAAGGATTTCATCGACACCAACGACTTCACCAAAGAGCAGATCCTGGCTATCGAGGATCTTGGTCTGGCAATGAAGAAGGCCATCAAGGTTGACGGTTATTATCCGCACCTGCTCCGCAACAAGAGCCTTGGCATGATCTTCCAGCAGGTCTCCACCCGCACTCGTCTTTCCTTCGAGACCGCTATGACCGACCTCGGCGGCCATGCTCAGTTCTATGGCCCTGGCACCATCCAGCTCGGCGGTCACGAGTCCCTGGGCGACACCGCTCGCGTTATGGGCTCGCTGCTCGACATCATGATGGCTCGCGTTGACCGTCACAAGGACGTCGTCGGCCTCGCCGAGGGCTCCGCTGTGCCCGTCATCAACGGCATGTCCGAGTTCAACCATCCCACGCAGGAGATGGGCGACCTCATGACCATGCTCGAGAACCTCCCCGAGGGCAAGAAGATCGAGGACTGCACCCTGGCCTTCATCGGCGACGCCACCCAGGTCTGCGTCTCCCTCATGTTCATCGCCTCCAAGGTCGGCATGAAGTTTGTCCAGTTTGGACCTAAGGGCCACCAGATTCCCGACGGCGGCCTGCACGTTGGCACCGTCGAGGAGCGCGCCGAGTTCGGCAAGCAGATGATGGCCATCGCCGAGGAGAACTGCAAGGTCTCCGGCGGCTCTGTCGTCATCTCCGACGACATCGAGTGCATCAAGGGCGCCGACTTCATCTACACCGACGTGTGGTATGGCCTGTACGACGAGGAGGTCTCGGGCGAGAACTACATGGACGTGTTCTATCCCAAGTATCAGGTCACCATGGACATGATGAACTTTGCCGGCCCCAACTCCAAGTTCATGCACTGCCTGCCGGCCACCCGCAACGAGGAGGTCGTCGACGAAGTCATGGACGATCCCGAGCGCTCCCTGTGCTGGGTCGAGGCCGAGAACCGCAAGCACTCCATCCGTGCTCTCCTTGCCGCCCTGGGCAAGCGCACCCCGCTCAACGACGAGGGTGTCGAGTACTCCGCCAAGGCTGAGCTCCACGCCGCTCTCGAGGCTCTCGAGCAGCTCTAAGCCTCAAGGCTTCTAAAAGCACGTTTGCGGGCGGCGGATGCTCGTCTCCTGTCGCCCGCTCACCGAGGCCCAAGCAATTGCCTTAATACCTTAGGGCCTCGGATCTGTCCAAGACTGAGCGAAGGAGCTCATCATGAGCGACGGAAAGAAAAAGCTTTCCTTCTTGACGGTCATTTCGACCATCATCTGCGTCGTCTTCGTTTGCGAGGCCGCCGCTCCTGCTGCTGCCATTGGCAACCAGCAGTTCTTCTGGTGGATCTTCCTGATCCTGACCTTCCTGCTTCCCTACGGCATGGTTGTCGCCGAGCTCGGTACCACCTATGACGGCGAGGGCGGCATTTACGACTGGGTACGCGATGGCCTGGGCGACAAATGGGGCGCCCGCATCTCGTACTACTACTGGGTCAACTACCCGCTGTGGATCGCCTCGCTGGCTACCATGTTCCCCGACATTTTGGGCATGGTCTTTGGCGTCGAGTTCAACTTGATCGCCAAGATGGGTATCGATCTTGCCTTTGTGTGGATCGTCTACCTCATGGGCCGCTCCAAGGCGGCCGACTCCGAGTGGGTCCTTAACGGTGGCGCCATCATCAAGGTCGCCGTTGCCGTTATCGTTGGCGCTTTGGGCATTTGGTATGCCATGGAGAACGGTTTTGCGAACGACATGTCCGCTGCCACCTTCCTGCCCGAGCTCACCAACACCAACGCTCTCGGCTACCTGTCGATCATCATCTTTAACTTCATGGGCTTCGAGGTCATCTGCACCATGACCGACGACATGGCCGATCCCGCTCGCGATATCCCCAAGGCTATCATCGTCGGTGGCCTGTCCATCGCCGTGATCTACCTGTTCGCTGGCTTTGGCATCGGCGCCGCCGTGCCGGCCGACTCCATCGATCCCGACTACGGCATGATCGTCGCAGTCCAGACCATGGTGGGCGACTCCATGATCTTTAAGGTCATCTGCATCGCCTTCCTGATCACCCTGTTCGCCAACATGGCCGCTTGGTCCTTCGGCGTTAACTCCGTTGCTCGCTACGCTGCCGAGCACGGCAACATGCCCAAGGTCTTCGCCTCGATGATCTCGGATGACGACATGCCCAACGGCGCCAACCTGGTCAACGCTGTCGTTGCCTCCCTGGTGCTGTGCCTGCAGCTCGTTCCCATCGACGCCATCTCCAACGGTGTCTTCTGGATGCTCTTTGGCACCTCTGTCGTCTTCCTGCTGTTGACCTACATCCCGATGTTCCCGGCGTTCCTCAACCTTCGTAAGAACGACCCCAACCGTGAGCGCATCTTCACGTTCCCGTTTAAGGGCGCCATGATGAAGGTCATGCTGGCCATCCCCTGCATCGAGCTGGTTCTTGCCATCGTTGCCACGCTGATCCCGTTCTCCGCTGCTGAAATTGGCGACAAGGTCCCGATGATCGTTATCTTCATCGTGCTCGTGCTCATCGGCGAGGTCGTCCGCGTCGTCAGCGCTAAGGGCCGCGAGACCGAGTACAAGGGTCTGACCCCTGAGCTCGCAGCCCAGCGTCTCGCTGAGGAGGCCGCCGAGGCCGAGGAGAACTAGAGCACCCGGTTCTGGGGCTCCAACCCTCCTCGTGTACCAACGCGCGCTTCGTCGGGCTTGTCGCTCCCGACTCCGGGCACTCTAGCCTCTTCGGAGGCGTGTCCAAGCGACAGGTTTGCTAACCATTCCCCCGGGGTGGGTGTGAGCGATAGCTCCGGTAACCACCGCCCACCCCAATCTCTCTTCCGTATCCTTCGTGCGTTTTGTCTCCGCGCACTTGGTTACGTCGTCGCTTGCCGGTGCGATTCCGTGAAAACCGGCACCGGGCGCCCCGACCTTTGCCGGGGAACGGGCGCCTACCATCTCTTGGTTTTAGGCTGCGGGTAACCCGCCCGCAGCAAGCGATCGTTCGATTTGGAGGAAATCTTATGCGTACGATCACCGAGTCCGAGTCCACCCCCAAGGCCGACGGCTTCTTCATGCCCGCCGAGTTCGCCCCGCAGGATCGCGTGTGGATGGGCTGGCCCCACCGCACCGACACCTGGGCCCACGGCGCCAAGCCGGCCCAGAAGCAGTATGCCGCCATCGCCCGCGCCATCTCCGAGTTCACCCCGGTCTATATGTGCGCCAACCAGGTCGACTACGCCAACTGCAAGGCCGTCTTCGAGAACGACGAGAACGTCACCGTCATCGAGATGACCACCGACGACGCCTGGTTCCGCGACACTGCCGCCACCTACGTCATCAACGGCAAGGGCGAGAAGCGCGCCAACCACTGGCACTTCAACGCCTACGGCGGCCTCGTCGACGGCCTGTACTTCCCGTGGGACAAGGACGAGCAGATCGCCCTCAAGATGGCTGAGCTCTCCGGCTGCCGCCGCTATCGTCCCGACGACATGATCCTCGAGGGCGGCTCCATCACCGTCGACGGCGAGGGCACCCTTGTCGTGACCGACCAGTGCCTGCTTTCCCCGGGCCGCACCTGCTCTGCGGTTCTGGAGGAGGAAGAGGATCCCGAGTCCATCTGGCCCAAGTACCGCAAGAAGTTTGAGCCCTGGAGCGAGGAGCTTCGCGCCTACATGGACGAGCACCTCAAGGATTACCTGGGTGTCGAGAAGGTCATCTGGGTCAAGGAGGGCATCGACCCCGAGGAGACCAACGGCCACATCGACGACGTCGCCACGTTCATCGCGCCGGGCGTCATGGCCTGCATTTGGACCGACGATCCCGAGTATCCGTTCTACGAGCAGTGCCACGCTGCCTACGAGACCCTCTCCAACGCCGTCGACGCCAAGGGCCGCAAGATGAAGGTCTACAAGCTCTGCATGCCCGTGAACCCGCTGTTCATGGACCAGGCTTCCTGCGACACCATCGACGCCGACGAGAACGCCGAGCCGCGCGTCCCCGACGAGCCGCTGATCGCCTCCTACATGAACTACCTCGTGACCAACCACGGCGTTATCGTCCCGCAGTACGGCGACGAGAACGACCAGCTGGCCGTCGACACGCTCCAGAAGATCTACGACGAGGTCTGGGGCGAGGGCGTCTACAAGTGCGTCGGCGTTCAGTCCGAGCAGGTCGTCTTCGGTGGCGGCAACATCCACTGCATTACTCAGCAGGAGCCGTCCGCGTAATTGTCTGTCTTCCCGAGGCACGGCACCTTGCCCTTCAATCGTCGGGCATGACCCTTAAGGTCTATGCCCTCCTCTTTCAGGGCAATCTGCCGCACCTCAGAAACCCAGCCGATCAATCGGACAGTCGGTGAATCGCACCGTGACCATCTCGGGGCATTGATGGTCGGTTTATTCGATGTCTTGGTCGGCTGGGTTTTTCTTTGGGCACTCCGTTGCCTCCACTTCGGAGTGCCCGCCTCTTTGATTGAGTACGCGTCTGATCTGGGATTTATTGCGGGTTAGGCCAATTGTTCGCTTGAATATCCCAGGTCAGACGCGTCTTCAATTGCCAAAAGATTCCGGTCGCAATCGCGGCCGTTTTGATCGGAGTATCTATGTACCAGCGTATCGTTATCTACACGCGCCTGTTCCGCGAGCGTTGGTCCAACAATTGCATCCTCTCTTCTCTTTGGGATGGCACCTGCACCGGTGACGCGGCCTGCAACCCTACCTTGGGCTGCGCCTTCGGTACAGATGCCATCCTTTTTGCTGTAGGGGAAGCGTGCCATGGCAGGTAAAAAGTTCTCCCTGTTCGAGGTCATCCTCTCGGTTATCTGCGTTGTCTTTACCATCGAGGCGGCTGCTCCGGCATCTGCCATGGGTAACGTGCAGTTCTTCTGGTGGATCTTCCTTATCATTACGTTTTTGCTTCCCTATGGCCTGGTGGTGGCCGAGCTCGGTACGGCGTTCGATTCCGAGGGCGGCCTGTACGACTGGGTTCGCCTGGGCTTGGGAGACCGTTGGTGTGCACGCTGCTCCTGGTGCTATTGGGTCAACTTTCCACTGTGGGTGGCAAGTATCGCCTGCATGTTCCCCAGTGTCATCAATGCGGTATGGGGCATCGAATTTTCGCTTGGGGTCCGAATTGCCATCGAGCTTGCCTTTGTGTGGGGCGTCACGGTCATGGCAATGCAGCCGGTGGCCGAGGCCGATTGGGTCATGGATGGCGGCGCCGTCATCAAGGTGCTCATTACCGCCGTGGTGGGAATCATCGGCATCTGGTTTGCCTGCAACAACGGCTTTGCCAACGATATGTCGTTTAAGACATTTGTCCCCGATCTGGGAGACACTAACTCACTGACGTATCTTTCAATCATCCTATTCAACTTTATGGGCTTTGAGGTGGTCGCGACCTTTGCCAGCACGATGAAGAACCCATCGCGCGATATCCCCAAGGCGGTTATCGCCGGTGGCGTTGCCATCGCGGCGATCTACATTATCTGTGG
Source organism: Collinsella sp. (assembly GCA_048375035.1). Lineage (GTDB taxonomy): Bacteria > Actinomycetota > Coriobacteriia > Coriobacteriales > Coriobacteriaceae > Collinsella. The sequence continues at coordinate 7,176 of DBGEDL010000080.1, read as the reverse complement.
CATCGGTATTGGAGCCGCGGTTCCCACCGAGCAGCTTTCACTCGATTCGGGCATTGTGGACGCGGTTGCCGCCATGGTGGGGCGCGCTCACCCGCTGACGATGGTCGTGGGCGTGGCCTTTCTGGTAACGCTGTTTGCCAACATGATCTGTTGGAGCTTTGGCGTCAACAACGTGGCGAGCTATGCCGCGCGCCATGGCAACATGCCGCGTCCCTTTGCGCTGGTGTCCAAGAAGACCGGCATGCCCAACGGCTCGGCACTCATTAACGGTTGTTTTGCCAGCTTGGTGCTGCTACTTCAGATTCCGCTGGGTGAAGGTTCCGACGTCTTTTGGGTCTTCTTCTCGATGAACGTCGTCTTTCTGCTCATGAGCTATATCCCGATGTTCCCGGCGTTTTGGCGCCTGCGTAAATACGACGACCGCCCGCGCGTGTTTCGCGCGCCCTTCGAGGGCAAGGTGCTTGCGGTAGCGCTTGCGGTGCCGGTGGTAGAACTCGTGCTTTCGATTGTTGCGACAATCGTGCCGCTTAACAGCTCGCCCGCCGAGATGTCAAAGTTGCCGATCCTCATGGGTGTGGTGATCGGCGTGTTGCTGGGCGAGGTTTCGCGCCTCATATCGCGCCGCGGCCGCAGCATCGACAATCCCGGCGTTGGCGCAAGGGGGACAGGTCGCTTTGCACCAAAACAGTAGCGCCGCGAGTTGTGCGGTGCTAGATGCATCTTGGATTACTGCTCACGCTGCTCGGGATCAGATGCGAGCTTGGGTGCAAAGTAGGGGACGTGGCCCAGGTAGGGGCAGCTGTCCGAACGCGCCTCAACGGCGCAGGGGACATTGTCGTAGGTCATGGAAGAACCGAGTCGGGTGATGGCCTTGGCGGCGGGCGCGACGAGCATCTTGAGCGGAGCGATCGGTGTCATGGCATCTCCTTTCATCGGTGAGACACAGCTTGTTTATCTAAACGATACAGTACGTTTAATCGGTGAGTCTAATCTTGCGGCAAAGAATCTGTCAACATCCTCACAGCATCTAGACAGGGGAGGCGGGCATGAGTTTCGCGTTCTATATCTACACCACGATTATCATGGGTGTGGCTCTGGTGACCAGTGCCGTGGCATTGGTGGTTTGGCTCATGACGCGCCGTCGCGACAGCCTCGTGGCCGCGGCGGGTTTTTTGCTCTATATGCTCGATATGTCGGTCATCTTTTTTGACGAGTACAATCGGCTCAAATACGACTACGCCGTTACCTTTAGCGAGCCGCTGCAGCACCCCTTGCTGCGCTGCGTGCTTGGTATTGCCATCTATGCCTGCGTGGTGCTATGGATGTTTGCGCGCTTGCGCAAAAGACCGACGTCGCGCATGCTCGGACTCGCTATCGTGCCGTTTTCAATCTTGCAATTGCTGCTGGTGCCTCGCAGCGGCGCTGCCGGAGAGGTGCAGCAGTATCTCTTTTGGCTCACGCGTGACCTGGGTAATGTAGGATGTCTTGCCTATGCCGCCTGGCATTACCGGTACAGAGCAACGCGTGTTGAGAAACTCGACCTCGACCGCTCAAAGCTCTTTTGGAAGGTGGCCTTCGTTCTTGTGTTTTGCGTGATCGCCGAGGACACCTACATGATCTTGTTCTGCCGCCCCGACTCCCAAAACCCCGTCATCGGCCTCTTTTTGTGGTATCTGTCCGAGCGCAATATCTCCGAAAACGTGCTGCTCGTGGTATGCGCGGCTCAGCTTTTTTGCCAGTTTAGCCATATCCTGCGTGTGTATGCCCGTCATCCGCGTGCCGATGAGGACGTGGCAGCCGAGAGCGCAAGCTCTGAGGACGATCTCGCATCGCGTGTGGTGATTTATGCCGACGCCCATAAGCTGTCACGGCGCGAGCAGGAGGTGCTCACGCTGGTGCTGAAGGGCAACGACGCCCAAAACATCGCCAGCGAGTTGGTCATCAGCCCTGGCACGGTCAAGGCACACTTGCATCGCATCTACGTTAAAAGCGGCGTCTCCAACCGAGATGACCTTATAGATACCTTTTGGCGTTCCTAGCCTCATTCTTCCTCGCATGCGGGTCTTGCTGTGTGGGCGGCCACACCGTTGGGCGTAATGAAGCGGTAATAATCTCAGACAATAAACCTGCAGGTAAAGCGTGTAAACCTGCTTAAACTGACCGTTTGCGGTCCCTGGCCTTGGCACGGATTTGCCCCTGTGTATCAATGGGTGTAGCGCGAAGCCGCGGACGTGGGACAGACGTCCGAGCACGGCTTGTAGGCACGCGCCGATGCGGGAGCGCTACGCTCCCAACCGAGTGCCCACGCGGGCGGTGCGTCCGCGTTACAACCAAAGATGCCTGAGGAGGCTCGCATGGACAAGGCTGATGTAGTTATCAAGAGCGACGCCGTCTTTACCGGCGATGGGCTCGAGCCGTTTAAGGGCGGCGTTGCCGTGCGGGGCGATAAAATCGTTGCCTGCGGTGACGATGCTCACCTGGCACCGTTTATCGGTCCCGATACCGAGGTGCGCGACTTTGGCGACCAGCTCGTCATGCCCGGCCTGATCGACTCGCACACGCATTTTGCCCAGGGCGCGTTTATGACCGACCCCGATTTTGCCGTCAACCTCATCGACTGCACCAGTTTTGAGATGGCGATGGAACGTGTCGTGGCGTTTGCGGCCGACCATCCCGATAACGAGTGGATTCTGGGCTGCCAGATTATCCAGTTCCAGTGGGATGTCCCCGAGATGCCCACGGCCGCGATGATCGATGAGTACATCTCCGACCGCCCGGTATTTCTGCAGCAGGTTGACTTGCATACCTTTAGTGCCAATACCTGCGCCATCAACAAGGTGGGAGTAACTTCGCAGACGCCCGATCCCGCAGGCGGCAAGATCCTTAAGGATGCCGACGGCAATCTGACGGGCGTGTTTTCCAACAACGCCGGCGCCTTCTTTATGGACGAGGTCTACGACCCAGCGCCCGAGGTTGTTGACGCGTCGTTTGCAAAAACCGCCCGGCGCGCCAATGCCCTGGGAATCACTACGGTCGGCATGGTCAATCCTACGTTTGTGAGCATGGAAAACCCGTATGCGGTGTTGGCAGGTCTTAATGCCAAGGGCGACTTGCCGCTGCGCGTGTTCCTGTACACCGACCTGTTCGAAAACGAGTCCTTGACGCTCGAGCAGATCAAGGAGAAATACGCCTTCCCGGGTACGCAGGTGGAGTGGCACGGCTTTAAGCAGTTCCTTGATGGTGTGTGCTCCGACCATACCGCCTGGATGCTTGAACCCTATAGCAACGCACCCGACACCTGTGGTGAGCCCGCGGAGGAGCCGGAGCGCATCCGTGCTGCCATCCTGAGGGCGCAGGAATGGGGCGTTGACACGCGCATCCATGCAATCGGCGATCGCTCGGTGCGTTTTGTGCTCGATTGCTTTGAGGAGGGCGAGCGCTTGCATGGCAAGCGGGATTGTCGCCACTCCATGGAGCACAACGAGACGGTTCAACCCGAGGATATGCCGCGTTATGCCGAGCTCGGCGTCTGCCCCGGCATGCAGCCGTGGCACATGCTGCTCGATATGGCTGACCTTGCCAAGGACGAAGCCGTGGGTCCCGAGCGTGCCGCGCTTTCGTGGCCCCTGCATAGCCTGCTTGCCAGCGGAGCCGTGGTGCACCTGGGCAGTGACTTCCCCGTTGTGGGCTTGGAGCCCATGGAGGAGGTGTACGGCGCGGTCTTCCGCATGCTCGAGGACGGTTCCAACCCTGAGGGCTGGTTCCCCCAGGAGCGCATTACCATGGCCGAGGCTCTGCGCGCCTACACCTATGGCAGCGCCTACGCCATGCATGCCGAGGACCGCATCGGCACGCTCGCGTGCGGCAAACAGGCAGATATCTGCGTGCTCGACCGCAATCTCTTTGATTGCGAGCCGGCCGAGGTGCTCGAGGCTACCGCAGCCCTCACGATGATCGCCGGCAAGGTGGTCTTTGAGGCATAGCGCCATCGTTTGATTGGGCGGCTTGGTGCCAGTTGTCAGCCGCCTGACATCCATTCAGCACTACTCTCTCAAGGAAAGGGGAGAACAATGGCAGAAGAAGTAACCGCTGCCGTGGAGGAGGAGCGCGAGCTCGCCTCCCAACCGATTCCCGGTCTGGTGCGTAAGTACACCATCGTCACCGGCCAGGGCATGCTCGCCCAGATCATCATGGTGGTCCTTGAGGGCCTCGTGATGGGTTGGGGCCTAGGTGCCCACGGCCTGGCATGTGTCTCGATCATTATGTCGGTCGAGTACATCAACCTGGCCTTTGGCAACCTGTTTGGCACCGGCGTGCCCGCCGTGGTGGGCAACCTTTTGGGTGCCGGCGACATCAAGGGCGCAAGCAAGGCTTTTAGCCAGGGCTTTTGGCTCACCACGATCGTGAGTGTGCTGCTTGCTGTGGTGATGGCAGTGTTTACCGAGCCCATCTGCACATTCTTTGGCGCCACGCCCGACATCATGGCCGATACCGTTGCCGGCGTGCGCACCTTCGCCGTGCTGCTGCCGCTCACGGTCATTGGCCAGATGATCACCGCTGTGATGCGTGTGGACGAGAAGGTTCAGATCCAGGCCAACCTCATGACCGTTTCGGCCATCGTCGCCATCTGTTGGCTCGCGCTTTCCACGTTTGTGCTCAAGTTTGGCGTTATGGGCGCCGGCGTGTACTACGGGCTTTCCATCGGTATCTGGGCCATCGGTATCTTCTGGTTCATCGGGGGCAAAAAGTCCCAGCTCCAGATTAGCCTGGCCGACCTTAAGCTCGACCTCGCCATCTGCGGCCAGATCTTCAAGATCGGCTTCCCGTTCTTCCTGGTCCAGGGTGCGACCTTTATCTTTAATACCGTTGCCAACTCGCTTTTGGGTTCGCTCGGCGGCGACATGGGCTCGCTCTACATCGCAGCCTTTGGCGTGATCAACGGCTACATCCTCTACATTACCATGATGGTTGCCCAGTGCTTCTCCTACGGTCTGCAGCCCATCGCTGCCTTCAACGCCGGCGCAAAGGCTTGGGCACGCCTTAAGGAGACGCTCTCCTGCACGCTTAAGTACCAGGTTGTGACGCTGGCGCTGGTCACCGTCGCGCTCTGGCTTGCCGCCACCCCGGTGTGCGCCTTCTTTGCCGGCAGCGATCCTGCGCTCGTTGAGGTTGCCGCCAACGCCACGCGTACTGTCATCCTGGCTGTTGCCCTGGGCTATCTTGCCATGACCATGTCGATGTATTTCCAGGCGGTCGAGAAGGTGGGTGTCGCCACGTTTACGGGCCTGCTTCGCTATGTGATCTGCTCGGTGCCGCTTATGTACCTCCTCGGCAACATGATGGGTGTCGAGGGCGTGTGGATCGCCCTGGTGGTGGCCGATGCCATTACTGGCATCATCTCCATTGCGCTCGCCGCGCACGAGTCCAAGCGCCTTGCCACGCTCTAGGCTCGGACATGGCTGGCGTACGATAGTCGAACAAGTTAACTCGCCTGCAAGCCACCACAATGGGGACAGCCCCCATTGTGGTGGCTTTTGTTATTTAGGGTCTGAGATTTCGGCTCTATAAATAATGCTTTTGAACTGGGTTACTATAAGATTATGGTAAACGCTACTATAAGATTATGGAGAATGAAACTATTCGATTATGGTAACAGCGTAATAAGGGGCGTTGATATGGCTGAGTTCATTAACAGGGATTTGCATGAGTTGCTCATTCGCATGGCAGGCTGGTTTCCTGTTGTGTCGTTGACAGGGCCTAGGCAGAGTGGTAAGTCTACGCTGGTTCGGCATGCCTTTCCCGACTATTCCTACGTCACGCTTGAGGACCCTCAAACGAGGCGCGCGGCCTTGGAGGATCCGGTGAGTTTTATCCGCAACCGAAAGGGCGGACTCATCATCGATGAGGCGCAATACGCCCCGGATTTGTTTTCAATGATCCAGGTTGTTTCGGATGAGCGGGGAGACGCCGGTCAATACATCCTTACAGGCTCGCAAAACTTTTTGATGATGAAAAGCATCGGGCAGTCTCTTGCCGGGCGAGTCGGGATCTTAAAATTGCTGCCATTATCGTTTCGAGAAGCGGAGAGGGGCCAGCAGGGGCAGCTGGAAGTGGATTTGTTCGCGCTCGAAGGGGGATACCCTCGCCTGCGTTCCGCCGGAATGCCGTCCTCGGTTTATTTTCCCAGCTATATCGATACCTATGTTGAGCGCGATGTTGTGGGCTTGCTTGATGTGCGCAATAAGGCGGAGTTTCATAAGTTTCTGTCCATAATTGCTCAGAGCGTCGGTGCCCTCATCAATATATCCTCGCTTTCTCGAGATACGGGCGTGAGCGTATCGACCATTAAAAGCTGGTTGTCCATTCTGGAGCAGAGCTACCTGACGTTTTCGCTGCAGCCCTATTATGCAAATGCCAAGAAGCGTCTAACTAAAACGCCCAAGCTCTATTTTTACGACACGGGGCTGCTCTGCTACTTGCTCAAAATTGGATCACTGGAGCAACTATTGGAGAGCCCTTATCTGGGGGCCGTTTTCGAAAACCTCATCGTTTCCGAAACGGCGAAGAGCCATCTCAACGTGGGCGAGAATCCCGAGCTGTATTTCTATAGGGACGACAGCAAGCGTGAAATCGATTTGCTCGACTGTACAAACTCAGGGAGTCCCAAGGCTATCGAAATAAAATCATCCAGAACGTATCACGATAAGTACGCCCGCCATCTACAGACTGTATGCGATGAGATCGACATTGCAAAAGATGCGCGCTATGTTGTGGCCCGCGTGGACTCAACGTATGAGTCGAAAGACTGTAGTGTGGTTTCGGCGCGTGATTGGCTTTTACGATAACAAGCTCGGCGTATTAACGGCTGCCGCGAAGGGAACCGGCCCCCTTTTTGCGGCGGTTTTTGCCTATCTGGTGCGTCTTAGATGCAAGTGAGTAGACTTATTTGGATATGCCGAGCACATCGCAACAAATACTCAATAAAACCGACGCTCCTATAAGTTGTCAATAGGCAGTTTGCGGGAGCGCTCCCTTCAATTCGCACAGGAGCTCGTAATACCTCCTCTCCAGTTTCGTCGACCGCCGTCTCCCATGTTCCAGGTGACCGAGTGAGGCCGCGGACATGCCGAGCCCCGCGGCGGCCTGCTTCTGGGTCACCCGCATCGCCTTGCGCAT
>DBGEDL010000079.1:0-6807 GCA_048375035.1 Collinsella sp. | reverse complement strand
GCATGGGAAGCCTCCTCCCCGCAGGTGCGGTAAGGGCTACCGCACGGGCCGATACTCAAAGCCCATTGTGGCATCCCGAGCCCGCGGAAAGAAGCTGCGCCGCGGGGGAGGCGACCCAAATGGCTTTCTCATATCGTCTTGGCGGTGATACTGGCCGTAGTGCTAGTGTTGCCAGCCGCAGCATTCGCCATGCTGCCCGAGGCCAACGCCAGGTCCAGCACCGGAATGGACGGACCGACGGTAAGCGGAAAGATCGTCGACCCCAACACCAGCGACAACTGGACATATTGGGCTGCTGGCTCTGACGGTAGCGGCAAAATCACGACACAAAACGTCGGCCGAATCTGGACCGACAAAACGGTCGAGGCCGGCGAAGAGTCGGACTTTGTAACCACGCTTTCAGCGATATCCTCGACATCGAACACAATAACGACGGTCCCCAAGCCGCTTGACATCGTGATGGTGCTGGATGCCCCTGGCTCGATGGACGATCCCATGAGTTCAAGCGACCGTACCAAGCGTATTGACGCGCTGAAGACCGCGGCCAATAGCTTTATCGAAAAGATCGCCGAAGAAAATGCAAAGATCTCGGACGAGTCCAAGCAGCATCAGGTTGCCATCGTAAAGTTCGCGGGCGATAAGACTAACAAGGTCGGCAACGATATGTATGGCAATAAGGGCTACACCTACAACTATTCGCAGGTCATGAAGGAACCGACGCTTTGTAAGGACGATGGCGTAAGCAGCCTCAAGAGTACGGTCAACTCCATTAAGCCTGCCGGCGCCACGCGTGCCGACTATGGCATGGATCTTGCCGAGAGCATTTCTGACCGCGAAGACGCAAAGAAGGTCGTCCTGTTCTTTACCGACGGTTCGCCCACAAGCTACAGCAGCTTTGAATCTTCGGTTGCCGATAGCGCCATCAACAAGGCAAATAGCCTGAAGCAAGACGGCACCGTCATTTACACCATTGGCATCTTTAGCGGCGCGAATCCCGCCGCTGACCCCACCGCCTCCGGTACGATTAACGAGAATAAGTTCATGCATGCCGTGTCGAGCAACTATCCTACCGCGGCATCCAGCATTTCTTTCTGGGGCGAGTGGACCATCAACTTTGGTGCGCGCTCAGAAAACGCCAATTACTACAAATCGGCGAAAAATGCCAAGGAGCTCGAGGACATCTTTAAGGACATCTCCGAGAGCATCACTGAGGTCGTTGGCTATCCGACCGAGGTGCACGACGGCTATGGCGAGCATAAGTCCGGCTACATCACGTTTACCGATGAGCTGGGCGACTTTATGCAGGTTGACGACTTTACCGAAGTCGAATACAACGGCACGACGTTTAAGGATCCGGAAAAGTCCACCAAGGGTAATGTCGACAACTACACCTTTGCCGGCGAAGCTGCGAATCTTGTCATCACCGTCCAGCGCGCCGCGGAGGGCAATCCCCAGCAGGGCGACATCGTAGAGGTCGAGATCCCCGCGTCGCTGATCCCGCTGCGCAAATTTGACGTTGACGAGACCAAGGGCACGCTTAAGGTCAGCGATGTAGAGCCCATCCGCGTGAAGTACGCTTCGAGCGTTAAGGACATCGCGCGCGAGAACCTGTTCACCCCTGACGAGGCTCTGAAGAAGTACATCGATAAGAATACGACCGACGAGCAGGGCTCCAAGTCCGTTGCCTTCTATGCCAACAAGTGGAACGGCGACCTGGACCTGGGCGACACGATTGCCAACTTTAAGCCCGCCGCCACCAACCGTTATTACTTCTTCCAGAAGCAGACGCCCATTTACGTGGACCCCGCCTGCACGCAGCCTGCGAAGGGTCAGCTGGAGAGCGAACGTCATTATTACTACCAGGATGAGTTTGAGGTAGCGGATGGCAGCGGCAAGCTCGACCACGGCACCACCGTCATCGAGTTTGCCGGCGGGCATGCTGCGCAGTTTGCGGGCGCCGTGGTTAAAGACGAGAGCAGCGGAAACCTGTCGTTTAGCGAGGGGACCGCGCGTCTGGCCTTTATTGACGAGCTCCATACGGACAAGAAATCCAACGCGACCGAAACCGCGTCCGACGTGCTCAATCCCAGGTGGAATGACACGTCATCCAAGGAGAGCGCAACGCACGTTGATTCTCACTTGGGCAATAACGGCAAGATTAGCTTTGATGTGACGCCGGCAACGGTGGATACCAAGGCCGACTTTGGCTTGACCAAGGTGCTCGAGGGCCGCGACTGGACGGGTACGGACGAGTTCGCGTTTGAGCTCTCCGCGACGTCCGGGGACGACACCCCGATGCCTGCGTCCACGGACGCGACCGTGCGCCAGGGCAATACGACTATCGATTTCGGCGAGATCGCCTTCAACAAGCCGGGCGAGTACACCTATGAGGTCCGCGAGGTCAAGGGTACGCTGGGTGGCATTGCCTACAGCGATAACGTTGCGAAGATAACCGTAAAGGCAACCGTCGATACTGCCGGTAAACTAACGGCCGAGGTCACAAAGTCCAAGGATAAGGTGTTCACGAATACCTATAGTGTGAAGCCTGACGAGTTCAGCGTCACCGACCAGATCACCGCGACCAAGGTCCTGACCGGGCGCGAGCTCAGCCTCAAGGCCGGCGAGTTCCGCTTTGAGCTCGTCGAGGGCGAGGACGAGGACGCCAAGGTCGTCGCTACCGGCACCAACGACGCCGCCGGCAACATCACGATGGGCGCCGTGGAGTACACCAAGCCCGGCAAGCACACCTACACGCTGCGCGAGGTCAAGGGTGACGTTGGCGGCATCACCTACAGCACCGCCGAGTACACTATCGTGACCACCATCACCGACAACGGCGACGGCACCCTCAAGGCCGAGCATGTCCTGAAGGAAGGCAAGAAGGCCGAGTTCACCAATTCCTACAAGCCTGGCTCCGAGGTCTCCAGCGTCACCGACCAGATCACCGCGACCAAGGTCCTGACCGGCCGTGACCTCAAGGCCGGCGAGTTCCGCTTTGAGCTCGTCGAGGGCAACGACGTGGTCGCCACCGGCATCAACAATGCCGACGGCAAGATCGTGATGGATCCCGTCACCTACACCGCTGCCGGCGAGCACACCTACACGCTGCGCGAGACCAAGGCCGGTGCCACCGAGAACGGCATCACCTACAGCACCGCCGAGTACACCATCGTGACCACGGTCACGGACAACGGCGACGGTACCCTCATCGTCGAGCATAAGCTGCAGAACAACAAGAAGGCGACCTTCGAGAACGCTTACAACGTGACCCCCAAGAGCTCCAGCGTCACCGACCAGGTCAAGGCGACCAAGTCCCTGACCGGCCGCGACCTCAAGGCCAGCGAGTTCCACTTCGAGCTCGTCGAGGGCAACGACGTGGTCGCCGCCGGCACCAATGACGCCGAGGGCAACATCACGATGATCCCCATCGAGTACACCGCTGCCGGCGAACACACCTACACGTTGCGCGAGGTCAAGGGCAATGCCGGTGGTATCACCTACGACGGCAAGACCTATACCGTCGTGACCACCATCACCGACAACGGTGACGGTACGCTCAGCGCCACGCACGTCCTGAAGGACGTCGACGAGGCGAAGTTCGTCAACTCCTATAAGCCTGGCTCCAAGGACTCCAGCGTCACCGACCAGATCACCGCGACCAAGTCCTTGGACGGCCGTGACCTCAAGGCCGGCGAGTTCCGCTTTGAGCTCGTCGAGGGCAACGATGTCGTCGCCACCGGCACCAACGCCGCCGACGGCAAGATTGCGATGAGCGAGATCGCCTACACCGAGGCCGGCAAGCACACCTACACGCTGCGCGAGGTCCCGGGCGACGCCGGCAACGGCATCACCTACGACGACAAGACCTACACCATCGAGACCACCATCACCGACAACGGCGACGGCACGCTCAAGGCCGAGCATGTCCTGAAGGGCGACGCCACGGCTGCAACCTTCAAGAACACCTACAGCGTGACCCCGCTCGAGACCGAGGTCGACTTTGACCTGAGCAAGGCTATCGACGGCCGCGACTGGACGGATACGGACGAGTTCAGCTTTACCATCAGCCCCGCCGAGGGCACCGACGCCCCGTTGCCCGACCCTGCAACCGTGACCGTGAGCAAGAAGAACGCGGACGACAATGGTATCGCCGCCATCAAGTTCGGCAAGATCCGCTACACGGCTGCCGGAACCTATAAGTACGAGATCCGCGAGAACGCGGGCAACGCGGCCGGCATGACGTATGACGAGCATGCCGCGACCGCCGAGGTGACCGTGACTGAGGACGGCGAGGGCAAGCTGATCGCCAATGTCACCAAGAAGGAAAACGGACGCTTCACCAACACGTACCGCACTGAGCTTAACTACACCGCGGCCGGCGGCCTCAAGCTCAGCAAGAGCCTCTCCGGACGTCCCATGACTGAGGGTCAGTTCACCTTTACCGTGACGCCCGCCGACGAGGCTTCGGCCAACGCGCTTGGCCTGCTGCCCGGAGCCAACAACTTCAAGTCCCCTGCAACGGCAGAGGCGACGGTCGGTCTGATTGACATTCTGGCTGGCCATGAGGTCAAGTTTACGCAGGCCGACGCCGGCAAGACCTTCACGTACGCCGTGGCCGAGAAGAATGACGGCAAGCCCGGTTACACCTACGATGACGCCGTCCGCATCGTGACGATTGCTATCGCCGATGACGGCGCCGGTACGCTTACCGCCACGACGACCGTCTCCGGCGGTCCCGAGGGTACGCATACGACGGTCCACAAGAGCGGTGAGAACAAGGTCGAGAGTGCCCTGGTCCCGTTCCACAACAGCTACAGCGCTACGACCAACACGCCTGGCGGTACCGCTGCTCAGGTTGTCGCCACCAAGACCCTGACCGGTCGTCCGATGGTCGACGGCGAGTTCTGGTTCGGCATCGCCTATCAGGGTGAGCTTGTGGCATACGAAAACCTCAAGCCCAATATCGGCGGGCACGTGAGCTTTGATGCGCTGCACTACGATACTGAGATGCTTGCTAATCTCGAGGCGGCCGGGCTTGCCCATCGTACCGATAAGGACGGTAAGCTTGCCTGGACCATTAACTACACGGCCTACGAAGATTTATTCGGGCTGCCGAATGGCGTTTCCGCTACAACGTGGTTCTTTAACTTTAAGGTTATCGTTGTCGACAACGGTGACGGTACCCTGACGGCAACGGTCGACTACGGTGGCGTCGAGCCCTTGTTCGAGAACGTCTACGGCGCCGAGGCCGTGGATGCCACGCTCGCCGGCACCAAGAAGCTTCAGGCTGCCGAGGGCCTGACCCCGGCCGACATCGCGGGCAAGTTCACCTTTACCGTGACCGCCGACGAGGCTGGCTCCCCGATGCCCGAGCGCACGACCGCAACCAACGACGCGGTCGGCAACGTGGACTTTGGCAAGATCCACTTTACGCTCGATGATCTGAACCGCGCCCTGGGCGTGACGACCGATGCGACCGATAAGGCCGAGGCAGACGAAGCTGACGAAGCCGAGGCCGACGAGGCAGAGGCTGAAGAAGCCGACGTCGACGCTGATGCCAACGCCGACGAGTCCAGCGACGAGTCCGAGTCCGCAGCCCCCACCGCTCCGCGCTCGCACACCTTTACCTACACGGTGACCGAGTCCGGTAGCGCCCCTGGCGTGACCAACGACGCCAACGCCACGCGTAAGGTTTCCTACACCGTGACTGACGACGGTGCCGGACATCTGAAGGTCGTGCGCGAAGGCGACGACGGTGCTGCCTTTACGTTCACCAACACGTACGGCGTGGCACCTACTGATTCTGTCGTGACCGATCAGGTCAAGACCGTCAAGCGTCTGACCGGCCGCGACCTTGCAGCTGGCGAGTTCACGTTTGATCTGCTCGAGAACGGCGTGGTTGTCGCGAGCGGCACCAACGACGCCAATGGCACCGTTACGCTGAGCCCGATCCGCTACGAGGCGCCCGGCACGCACACGTACACGCTGCGCGAGGCTTGCCCCAACGCGCTCGGCCTGTACAAGGGCGTCACCTATGACGGCACGACCTACACCGTCGCGACCACCGTCTCGGACAACGGCGATGGCACGTTGACCGCGACGCATAAGCTCGAGGGAACTACCGAGTCGGCTGGCTTTACCAACAAGTACCACGCCATGCCCACGCAGGTTTCCATCGGCGCCATCAAGGTGCTCGAGGGACGCGAGCTCAAGAAGGACGAGTTTAGCTTTAAGCTCGTTGGCGAGGACATCGAGTCTACCGTCACCAACGATGCCGACGGCAGGATCAACTTCGACAAGTTCGAGTACGACGAGCCCGGAACGCACGTCTACACCATCAGCGAGGTCAAGGGCGACGAGGCCGGTATGACTTACGACAAGTCCGTCTATACCGCGACCGTCAACGTGGTCGATGACGGCGAGGGTAACCTCAAGGCGAGCGTCGCCTATACCAAGGGCGACAAGAGCGTCGAGGGCATCGTGTTCAACAACACGTACAAGAAGCCCGAAACGCCCGTGCCGACGCCCGACCCCGGCACGCCCAAGACCGTGACGAACATCGTCAAGACGGTCAAGGGTTTCCTGCCCACCACGGGTGACCAGCAGGCAGCCGCGCTCCTCATGGCGTTTGTCGTCGCCATGTCCGGCGTCGGTGCCCTGATCTGGGGCATCCGTAAGCGCTAGGCAAACTGACAGCGCCCGGGGCCAAGGGCCCCGGGCCGCTGGCGGGGAGCCAAAACATAGCCCCCACCTCACCCCCAGCCCCCCCGGGGGGCGCGCCCGCCGCCGGGGGGGCCCGGGGGGGCG
>DBGEDL010000078.1:0-49338 GCA_048375035.1 Collinsella sp. | reverse complement strand
TTGCAGGATACTAAATGCAGTGGTGTCTACCGCTATATGACTCAAAGAACCTTGGTTGTACAAGAAGATGCCGTCACAGAGTCCGTCAAAAATTAGTGCACCCATATCAGCTGCGGCTTTGATTTGCAGATCTTCAGTTTTCGTTTCCTGATAGTATTGCCTCTGATAGGTAAGTTGCATACGCGTTACTCACCCGTGCGCCGGTCGCCACCCGGTATTGCTACCTGTGCTGCCCCTCGACTTGCATGTGGCGGATCGGTGGCCGGTCCTTTGACGGTATGCGCTGTCTGCCTTCCTATGGAGCCGCGCGTCTGGGGCATCAACGATTCCAAAAAGCTCACGCCGGCGCGCCGCGAGTTGCTCTCAGTGAAGATTGCCGAGGTGGCGACGGCGATCGGTTTTTGCCATATCGCGCCTAAGGATATCGATGAGATGGGCATGGCCCGTGCTATCCGTACCGCCGTTGCGGGCGCCGTGGCCGATACGGCGCTCGAGCCCGATTGCGTGCTTATGGATGGCAACCCCTTGGGCGCCGTTCCTAACGAGCGCGATGTGGTGAAGGGCGATGCCAAGATCGCCTGCATCGCCGCGGCGTCCATCATGGCCAAGGTCACGCGTGACGAGATGATGGTCGAGTACGACGCCGAGTATCCCGAGTACCATCTGGCCGAGTCGAAGGGCTATGCGAGCCCCGAGCATATCGAGGCCATTCGCAAACATGGACTTTGTCCTCTGCACCGCGTGAGCTTTTGCGGAAACTTTCTGCAGACTGAGCGCCTTTTCTAGGTCAATTGTGGAGACAGGGACCTCCGGGGTTTTATAAACCTGCTGGTAGCGGGCCGTGTGCAACGTGATTGTTGCGTACGGCCCGTTTTTTGACGGCATTTGGTCAGCTTTTGGTTTGCTTCCGGTACTTACCCGCATGAAAGGTGCCCTCATCATCGGGGCAATGCAGTGTGCGGGAAAGGAGACCCCATGAGTGCCGCAAGCAAAAAGAGCAAGACGCAGCAGCTCAAGGAGCGTTGGGAAAACGGCGAGCTCGACTCCGGGGCGATGACGCCCGAGTTTATCAAGGGACTCAGTCCCCGCGAGCTAGGCATGCTGGGCGAGCTGATCACCATCGACTACTTTAACGAGCGCGGCTACACCTTGCTGGAGCAGGGCTATCGTTGCACCGAGGGCGAGGCCGATCTGGTGCTGCTCGATGAGCTCGACGATGTCGTGGTGATGGCCGAGGTCAAGACCAGACGCGTTTCGCTGGATTGCACCACGCGGGTCTTTCCCGAGGAGGCCGTGGACGCCCAAAAGCAACGCCGCTACCGCCGCATCGCAAGTTGCTATCTCATGGAGCATTATCCGCTCAAGGCGATTCGCTTCGATGCTGTGGGTGTCACCATCCGCGGCGGGCATATCGCCGAGATCGAGCATCAGTACAACGCGTTCGATTGGCAGGTGTCGTGATGGCGTTCGAGACGTTTGCCGTTCACGCGGCCTGCATCCGCGGCGTCGAGGCGATTCACGTCACGGTCGAGGTCTCGCTTGCCGGTGGCGTTCCGGGCATCCAGATGCTCGGCATTCCGAGTATGGAGGTGATGGAGTCACGCGGTCGTATTCGCTGCGCGATGCGCTCCGCCGGGTTCGAGATCCCGCGCTCGGGCATTACCGTTAACCTGGCACCCGGCGATATCCGCAAGACCGGTAGCGGCTTTGACCTGCCCATCGCCATCGCGGTTCTAGCGGCCGATGAGCAGATTCCCCGTGACAACCTCGATCGCTGCCTTATCGCAGGTGAGCTTGGTCTGGACGGTACGGTGCTTCCCGTCAAGGGCGAGGTGGCGTTTCAGCTATTGGCTCGCGACATGGGGCTGTCTTTTATCGCCGGCAGGTCCGACCAGCATGTGCCACTCGCGGGCGTAGATTGCGGCTTTATCGACCATCTGTCTCAGCTTGCTCACGGCATGGGCGATGCCGCACGGCACTACTTGGATTCCGAGGGTGTCGAGGCGACCTTTGAGCCCGAGCTCGACTATGCAGACGTGCTGGGGCAGGAAGTCGCTAAACGCGGCATGGCGCTTGCGGCGGCAGGAGAACTCGGCTTGCTCATGATCGGGTCTCCGGGATCGGGCAAGACGATGCTCGCACGCCGTATGACCGGCATCCTGCCCGAGCTTTCCGTTGAGGATCAGCAGGAGGCACTGTGCATCCATTCGGTTTTGGGTGAGAACATTGATGGCTTGTTGGCGGGGCACCGCCCCTTCCGCAGTCCCCACCACAGTATTTCGACCGCAGGCCTTATCGGCGGCGGGCGCCCGGTGCACCCGGGTGAGATCAGCCTTGCTCATGGCGGCGTGCTCTTTTTGGACGAGCTTGCCGAGTTTCCCACTGGCGTGCTGCAGACGCTGCGTCAGCCCATCGAGCGCGGCTACGTGAGGATCGTACGCGTCGACGGGGCTTTTACCTTCCCGTCGCGCTTTCAGCTGCTGGCTGCGAGCAATCCCTGCCCCTGCGGCTTTTTGGGCGATCGCGAGGTGCCGTGTCGCTGCTCGGCGGCGATGGTCGAGCGCTATCGGTCTAAACTGCGCGGTCCTTTGGCCGACCGTATCGACATGATGATCGATGTGACCCGTCCCGACCCTCAAGTGATTATCGAGGGTGCGGAGGGCATGTCGTCGGCCGAGTTACGTGACTACGTTGTGCGCGGTCGCGCCTTTCGCGCTTGGCGCGAATCCCGCATGGACGATGCGGATGCCGAGGCCGAGGATGACGAGACTCGGTCCATTGACGGCGTCGTTTCGACCTTTGAGCTCGATGATGCGGCGGAGAAGTGTGTGCTCGGCCTGTCGAAGCGCACGCATCTCACGGGGCGTGGCATCGTGCGCCTTGTTCGCATTGCGCGCACGATCGCAGATGTCGCCGAGAGCGAGCAGGTGACGCAGGACCACGTGCTCGAGGCGGCGATGTACCAGGGAAGGAGGGACCAATGATGGCTGAGGGGACCTTCGAGCTGCATCCAGGTGACGCGTTGTATCCCGAGACCGTTTTGGAGCTTTCTGATGTACCTCAGACGCTCTATGTGCGCGGCAACCCCGAGGCGCTTTCGACGCCCGCGCTCTCCATCATCGGTGCGCGAAAGGCCTCGCCGTATGGTCTTGCCGTGGCAGAGCTTGCGGCGAAGGTGGCGGTTGAGGCGGGAGTGACGGTAGTTTCGGGCGGTGCGGTCGGTTGTGACCAGGCCTCGGGTTGGGCTGCGGTCAACGCCGGCGGCAAACACGTCGTGGTGCTGGGGACGGGCGCCGACGTGGTCTACCCGCGTTCGAGCGCGGGGCTTATTACGCGCACGCTCGATACGGGCGGCGCGGTTGTGTCGATCTCTCCGTGGGGCATGGGTCCGCGCAAGTTTGCCTTTCCGCGTCGCAATCGCGTGATCGCGGCCCTGTCGCAAGCCCTCTTTGTATCCGAGGCGGGTATGCCTTCCGGGACGTTTTCTACAGCCGAGGCTGCTATGGATTTGGGGCGCGAACTTCTTGCCGTGCCGGGGTCGATCCTATCGCCCGAGTCGCGTGGCACGAATTACCTCATTGCGAACGGTGCCTGCTGCATTGTCGACGAGGAGTCCATCGAGATGGCTATCTCTCGCATATACGGCACCCTGCGCTACTCGCGCCCCGATGCTCCCGGCATTGCCGACCTGAATCCAACACAGCAGACCGTGATGCATGCGCTCATCGCCTCTCCGCTCAAGGTCGACGACATCGCGGCGCTCGTCTCACTCGATGCTGTCGGCGTACTCAAACTCTTGGGTTCGCTTGAACTCGAGGGCCTTATCGAGCGCATGATGGATGGAAGGTATGCGCCCTCCAAGTTTGCCCTTCACGCCCAGACGCCCTTCGGTCACAATGGAAAACGTGTCAATTAGAAAGGTGTTTGCAGATGCAGTTCGATCAGGTGACGGTTATCGGTGGCGGTCTGGCGGGTTCGGAATGCGCGATCCAGCTGGCAGACCGCGGGTTTGCCGTAAAGCTGTGCGAGATGCGCCCCCAGGTGAGCTCCCCGGCTCACCATACCGATCACCTGGCGGAGCTCGTCTGCTCCAATTCGTTTAAGTCGACCCGTCCGGATTCCGCGGCTGGTTTGCTGAAGGCCGAGCTTGAGCGCATGGGTTCAGTCCTGCTCGACTGCGCCCATCGCGCTGCTGTTCCCGCTGGTGGCGCCCTGGCGGTCGACCGTGTTACATTCTCCGAGCTCGTCGAGGCTGAGGTTGCCGCCCACCCCAATATCGAGGTCGTTCACGGCGAGGTCACCCAGATCCCCGAGGGCCACGTGGTCATTGCCGCGGGCCCGCTGTGTTCACCGGCGCTGAGCGAAGAGGTCATGAAGCTCGTCGGTGGCGACGCCCTTGCGTTCTTCGATGCCGCGGCGCCGATCGTCGATGCCTCCACGCTCGATATGGACGTGCTGTTTTCGCAGTCGCGCTACGAGGAGCAGGGGAGCGGCGACTATCTCAACGCTCCGCTCAACAAGGAGGAGTACGAGGCCTTTATCGAGGCGCTCACCACGGCCGACCGCGTGGTGCTCAAGGACTTTGAGGGCGGCGATCTGTTCCAGGCCTGCCAGCCTGCCGAGGAGGTTGCGCGCACCGGCAAGGACGCCATTCGCTTTGGCGCCATGAAGCCCGTCGGCCTCACCGACCCGCGTACCGGACGTCGCCCTTGGGCGGCGATTCAGCTGCGTGCCGAGAACAAGGAGAAGACCGCCTATAACCTGGTGGGCTTCCAGACCAACCTGACCTTTGGCGAGCAGAAGCGCGTCTTCCATATGGTGCCGGGCCTGGAGAACGCTGAGTTCTTCCGCTACGGTGTCATGCACCGCAATACCTTTGTCGACGCCCCGCACGTGCTCGATGGCACCTTTGCCGTGCCCGGTACCGGCGTGCGCCTGGCCGGTCAGATCACCGGCACCGAGGGGTACATGGAAGCCGTGGCGACCGGTCTGCTCGCGGCGCTCAACACCTATGCAGAGGCTATCGGCGCCGATTCCGTCGAATTGCCCCGCGTGGGCGCCCTGGGTGCGCTCGTGGGCTATGCGACCGATCCTGCCACCGTGGGCTATCAGCCCATGCATGTCAACTTTGGCCTGGTGCCGCCGCTCGAGGACGGTAAGCGCCGCAGCAAGCGCGACCGCTATCAGGCCTATGCGGACCGTGCGCTCGAGGCCCTCGATGCCTACTTGGCCACGCGTTCCGACTTGTTTGGAGGCGACCGGTCATAGCCTTTGACCTGTACGACACCGTCGACTCTTTTATCGCCTATATCGCACGCGTTGAGGGGCTTTCTCCCAACACGGTGACGGCCTATGGCTCGAGACTGGAGCGCTTTGCTGCCTGGTGCGAGCGCGAGGATATTGATGCTTTCGCTGCCGACGTGCGCACCATTCGTCGCTATCTTGCTGAGCTTTCGCGTGAGCAGGTGGCTCCCCGAACGCTTGCGGCGCACCTGTCGGCTATCCGATCTCTCTATCGCTGGATGGCTGCCGAGGGGATTGTCGAGGGCGATGCGGTCTCGGCGATCGCATCGCCCAAGCTGCCGCGTGACCTGCCGGGCGTCCTTACGACCCAGCAGGTCGAGGCGCTGCTCAAGACGCCTGATACCTCAACACCCGCGGGACTGCGCGATGCGGCGATGCTCGAGTTGCTCTATGCCTCGGGTGCCCGCATCTCAGAGCTTGCGGCGCTCAATGTGGAATCCATCTCATGGTCCGAGCGCACGCTGCGCCTGTGGGGCAAGGGGAGCAAGGAGCGTATCGTCCCTCTGTATCGTCGTGCGCTCGATGTGACGCGTCTCTATATTGAAGAGGGGAGGCCGGAGTTGCTCGCTCGGGCAAAGCGCCGCGACCTCGCTACCGGGCCGCATCCGCTGCTTATATCGGCGCGCGGCAATCGCATGAGCGCCGCGATGCTCCGGCGGCGGTTCCATACGCTGGCGACGCTCGCCGGCATTCCGGCTGACATCGCCCCGCATGCGATGCGCCATACCTTTGCGACCGACTTGCTCGAGGGCGGTGCGGACCTGCGCTCGGTTCAAGAGCTGCTAGGTCATGCGAGCCTGTCCACGACGCAGATCTACACGCATCTCACACCCGATCGGCTTAAACGTGCCGTGGCTCAAGCCCATCCCCGCGGCGAATAGTGGCTGGGACGTCCCGCGCCGCACTCAGGTGTGTGGTTTTGATTGCGGGTTGGCAGGAAGAGGCATTCCTGCTATCATTCATCGGGTTGCTTCACGGCAACATGTTTTTATCACGCACGCGCGGCTACTTCATACCGTGGTGCCCGGGCTTTGGTAGCACATGTCCGGGTTGGTTTTGGAGGATGACCCCGCGCGGAGGCAAACCACAGGAGGTTTAACATGGCTACCAAGATTAATATCCGCACCCTGCTCGAGGCCGGCTGCCACTTCGGTCACCAGACCCGTCGCTGGAACCCCAAGATGAAGCCGTTCATCTTCGGTGAGCGCAACGGCATCTACATCCTCGACCTCAAGCAGACCATCCTCGACGCCGACCAGGCCTACACCTTCGTCAAGAACGTCGCCAAGGGTGGCAACGTGCTGTTCGTCGGCACCAAGAAGCAGGCTCAGGAGGCCGTCAAGAACGCTGCTGAGCGCGCCAACATGCCTTACATCAACCAGCGTTGGCTCGGCGGTATGCTGACCAACTTCGTCACCATCCGCTCCCGCATCAACCGCATGGAGGAGCTCGAGGCCATGGTCGAGGACGGCCGCATGGCTGTTCTGCCCAAGAAGGAGCAGGCTGTTCTCGGCAAGGAGCTCACCAAGCTCCAGACCAACCTCGGTGGCGCCCGCGACATGAAGGGTCTGCCCCAGGCTCTCTTCGTCATCGACACCAAGCGCGAGGAGAACGCCATCAAGGAGGCTCAGCGCCTGAACATCCCCGTCGTCGCCCTGATCGACACCAACTCCGATCCCGACGAGGTCGAGTACGGCATCCCCTGCAACGATGACGCTATCTCCGCTGTCACCCTTATGTGCGAGCTCATGGCTGACGCCTGCCTCGCTGGCTCTGGTAAGGAGCAGGTCTCCGAGGCCGAGATGGCCGCTGAGCCCAAGGCCGAGTAAATCAGTCTTAGTTAATTCTTTTTCATCTCTTTGAAAGGAACCACAATGGCCCAGATTACCGCCGCTATGGTCAAGCAGCTCCGCGAGATGACCGACTCCCCGATGATGGAGTGCAAGAAGGCTCTCGTCGAGGCTGACGGCGACATGGACGCCGCTGTCGACGTTCTGCGTAAGAACGGCCTTGCCAAGGCTGCCAAGAAGGCTGGCCGTGAGACCAACGAGGGCGCTGTCGCCGCGTTCGTCTCCGAGGATGGCAAGACCGGCGCTCTGCTCGAGCTCTCCTGCGAGACCGACTTCGTTGGCTCTAACGCCAAGTTCACCGGCTTTGCTTCCAAGGTCGCTGAGGTTGTCGCTACCACCGAGCCTGCTGACGTCGACGCTCTGCTCGAGAAGCCGATGGGCGAGGAGACCGTTTCCTCCGAGCTCACCGAGATGATTCACATCATGGGCGAGAACATGAAGATCTCCCGCTTCGCTGCCCGCAAGGCTGAGAACGGCGCGCTCGCTTCTTACATCCACATGGGTGGTAAGATCGGCGTCCTCGTCGAGTTCGCCTTCGAGAAGGCTGAGACCGCTCAGGCTGAATCCTTCAAGACCTTCGCTCACGACGTTGCCCTTCAGGTTGCCGCCGTCGCCCCGATCTGCGCTACCCGCGATCAGGTTCCGGCCGAGACCGTCGAGCACGAGAAGCAGATCTACATGGCTCAGGCTGCCGAGTCCGGTAAGCCCGAGGCTATCCAGGAGAAGATGGCTGTCGGCCGTCTGGAGAAGTTCTACAAGCAGTCCGTGCTCACCGAGCAGGAGTTCATCAAGGACAGCTCCCTCACCATCAAGAAGTACGCTGAGCAGGTCTCCAAGGAGCTCGGCGACACCATTACCGTCGTTGCCTTTGACCGTCTGGTCCGTGGCGAGTAAATAAGCTCTTGTAGCTGGTAATGAGCAGGCTGTGGGTTTTACTCACAGCCTGCTTTTTCATGGCTCTTCTTAGAGCCTTTGATAGAATGTTGAGAGTTCAATCTAAAGGAGGATCGCTTTGTCCGACATCCGATATAAACGCGTGCTTCTTAAGCTTTCCGGCGAAGCGCTGATGGGCGACGGCCAATATGGCATCGACCCCAAGGTTACCGACCATCTTGCTAAGCAGGTCAAGGAGCTGCTCGCCGTTGGCCATGAGGTCGGCGTCGTTGTCGGCGGCGGCAATATTTTCCGCGGCATGGCAGGCGCTGCCGGTGGCATGGAGCGTGCTCAGGCCGACTACATGGGCATGCTGGCAACCGTTATGAACGCGCTCGCCCTGCAGGATGCCTTCGAGCATAACGATGTTCCCTGCCGCGTGATGAGCGCTATCCAGATGAACGAGATCTGCGAGCCCTATATTCGCCGTCGCGCCATCAACCACCTTTCCAAGGGCAACGTCGTTATTTTTGCCGCCGGTTCGGGCAATCCGTACTTTACGACCGACACCGCCGCGGCTCTTCGTGCGTGCGAGATCGGCGCCGAGATTCTGATTAAAGCCACCAAGGTTGACGGCATCTACGATAAGGATCCCGTCAAGTGCGCTGATGCCGTCCGTTTTGACAAGATTACCTATCACGAGGTTCTCGTCCGCGGTCTGCAGGTTATGGATTCCACCGCTACGGCACTGTGCCAGGATAACCGTATGCCGATTTTGGTCCTCAACATCGATGGCGAGGACACCGTCAAGCGCGCGCTCGCGGGTGAGCCCGTCGGCACGCTCGTCTATCAGGAGGATTAAGCATGGCAGAGAACATCACCGCCCATATGGACAAGTCGCTCGAGTCCCTCAAGCATAACTTCTCCAAGGTCCGTACCGGCCGCGCCAATGCCAACATTCTGTCCGACATCACCGTCGATTATTACGGTGTTCCCACGCCGGTCACGCAGGTTGCCGCCGTCAAGACCCCCGAGGCCCACATGCTGCTCATCGAGCCGTGGGACAAGGCACTCATCAACGCTATCGTCAAGGCCATCGGCGCTTCCGATCTGGGTATTACCCCCAACTCCGATGGCACCGTCGTTCGTCTGCCGTTCCCGGCTCCCACCGAGGAGCGCCGTCGCGAGCTCGTCAAGGAGTGCCGCGAGTACGCCGAGCAGGCCAAGGTGTCTATCCGTAACATCCGTCGCGACTTCAACAACAAGCTTGAGCGCGATGAGGAGCTCACCGAGGACGATGTCCGTCGCGAGCAGGCCAAGGTCCAGAAGCACACCGATGAGTATGTCGCCAAGGTCGAGGAGCTTCTGAAGGAAAAAGAAGCCGAGGTCATGGAGATCTAAGGTGCAATACGACGAGCATAAACTGGTCGAGTACTTTGCCGACGCCCCTGCGGGCGTCGGTTTTTCCGACCTTGACCTCAATAACATTCCGCACCATATCTCGTGCATCATGGACGGTAACGGTCGTTGGGCCACGTCGCGCGGTCTTGCACGCACCGAGGGCCACAAGGCGGGTATCGTCTCCCTTCGCGAGATTATTACCGCCTGCGTGCGTCTGGGTGTCGACGTGCTTTCGGCCTATGCGTTTTCTACCGAAAACTGGAACCGTCCGCAACACGAGGTCAACGTCTTGATGCACCTGTTTGCCAAGACGTTTATCGACGAGCTGCCGCTTCTGAAGCGCGAAAACGTGCGCGTTGTCTTTTTGGGTGACATTTCCGCGCTGCCCAAGAAGACCCGCGACGTTTTTGAACGCGGTCTTGCCGAGTGCGCCAATCACACCGGCATGACGCTGGCGCTTGCCGTCAACTACGGCGCGCGTGCCGAGATTACCCGCGCTGTCCGTCAGATCGCACTCGACGCTGCTGCCGGTAAGATCGATCCTGGCGCAATTGATGACGACATGGTGGCTTCCCACCTCTATACCGCCGGCCTTCCCGATCCTGAGCTTGTGATTCGCACTTCTGGTGAGCTGCGCCTTTCGAACTATCTGCTGTGGCAGGTGGCTTATTCCGAATTCTACGTCACCGATACCTATTGGCCCGACTTTGATCGTTGGGGCCTTGTCGACGCCATTTTGGCCTATCAGGGCCGTGACCGTAGGTTTGGTGGTCTGAGCAAGACCGAGGAGGCTTAATCGTGTCCGATCGTCCCAAGGCAACTGCTCCCAAGACATCTGAGCGCAAGGCTGTCGCTGCGGGAGCGCCCGCAGCGAAGAGCGGCACCGGTTCGTGGCTTGCGGGCTTTATTACCCGTGCCGCCGCCGGTATCGTTTATGCCGTTGTCTTTATCCTGTGCCTGGTTTTGGGTATCGTGCCCACGGCCATCTTTGTTTCTGTCATGAGCGGTCTGTGCTGCTATGAGTTTTTCCGTATGACGAGGCTCGATGGCAAGATGGCTAACGAGCGCATGGGTATCGCTGCCGCCGTGCTCTTTCCGCTGTCGGCGTTGGGTGATTCGATGTTGCTGAATGCCCTGCTTTTTGCCCTAATTCTCGCTGTGGGCATTTGGTATGTCTGGTCGCCGCGTACCCGCATCTCTGATGTGGCCGTGACGCTCATGGGTCCCATCTACACTGGCTTTATGCTGTCGGCTATCGTGCTGCTGCGCGATGCCGTGCCCGGTTTTGCCGGCGCCCTGCTTTCGGTGGGCGTTTGCGCGTCCCTTTGGGTCTCCGATTCGTTTGCTTACATCGTGGGCAGTCGTATCGGCAAACACAAGATGGTTCCCAAGATCTCACCCAAAAAGAGCTGGGAGGGGTTTGTTGGCGGCATCCTGGGCTCGGTTTTGATTTGGCTCATCCTGTGGGCGACGCACTTCTACAAGCTTAGCCTGCCCTATGCGCTGCTGTGCGGCGTGGTCGTGTCCATTTTGGGCGTTATCGGCGACCTTATCGAGTCGCGCATCAAGCGCGGTGTGGGCGTCAAGGATTCCGGTAACCTTATCCCGGGCCACGGCGGCATGCTCGATCGTAGCGATTCGCTTATCTTTGGCTGCATTACCGCGCAGCTGTTGCTGATGATCGGAGGCGTGCTGTAATGTCCTTCCAGACGACGTATGGCCCCGATGGACGCCTCCGTGTTGCCATCCTGGGTTGTACGGGCTCTATAGGCACCCAAGCGCTCGATGTGTGCCGTCAGCATGCCGATCGCCTGCAGGTGACGGCGCTGTCCGTTAACTCTAGTACCTCCGAGCTCGTTGCCGCTGCCCGCGAGTTCTCGGTTTCGGCGGTTGCCGTGGCCGATGTCGCTCATGGCGATGACGCCGTGCTGCAGGAATTGCCCGAGGGAACGAAGCTCGGCGTTGGCGCGCAGGCGGTTTGCGAGCTCGCGCGTCGCGACGATGTCGACTGCGTGCTCGTCGCTATTGTTGGTGCCGCCGGTCTCGAGGCGAGCCATGCGGCCTTGACCTCAAATAAGCGCCTTGCCCTTGCCAACAAGGAGTCCCTCGTCGTCGGTGGCGACTTGCTTATGCCGTTGGCGCAACCGGGCCAGCTTATTCCAGTTGACTCTGAGCATTCCGCCATCTATCAGTGCTATCTGGGGGAGAACCCACGCGAGGCTCATTGTATTTGGCTCACCTGCTCGGGCGGTCCGTTCTTTGGCCGCACGCGCGACGAGCTCAATCGCGTGACGCGTGCCGATGCCCTCGCACATCCCACGTGGGCCATGGGTGCCAAGATCACCATCGATTCCGCCACCCTCATGAATAAGGGCCTGGAGCGCATTGAGGTCATGCATCTGTTTAATTGCGACCTCGATTTCATTAACGTGGTCGTGCAGCGTCAGTCCAAGATTCACTCTATGGTCGAGTTCGCCGACGGCTCCGTGATGGCGCATCTCGGTGCTTCCGACATGCGTATTCCCATCCAGTTCGCGTTCTCGTATCCCGAGCGTTGGGATACCCCGGCGCCTCGTATCGATTTTCGCGAGCTGGGGCAGCTCACGTTTGATGCTGCCGACATGGATACCTTCCGCTGTCTGGCACTGGCCGAGCGTGCCGGCAAGACGGGTGGCACCATGCCGTGCGTGCTCAATGCCGCCAACGAAGTCGCCGTCGATGCCTTCCTGCATGATGGCTGCAGCTTTACCGATATCGATCGCATTGTGGAATCCTGCATGGATGCCCACGATATGCAGGTTGTCGATTCGTTTGAGCAGCTTCGCGACATCGATGCGTGGGCGCGTGAAAAGGCTGCGCAGGTGCTCGTCGCAAGCCGTTCCTAACCCATAAGGATTGCTTTTTCGTTTTATGGATACTGTTCTGAGCGTTCTCTCATCGGTCTTTTGGGGCCTGCTGATGCTTTCCGTCCTCGTGTTTTTGCACGAGGGCGGCCACTTTTTGGCGGCGCGTGCCTGCGGCGTCCGTGTGACCGAGTTCTTTTTGGGCCTGCCGTGCCGCTTTGACATCCATTACACGTCGCGTCGCATTGGAACCAAGTTTGGCGTGACCCCGCTGCTGCTGGGTGGCTACGCTGCCATCTGCGGTATGGATCCGACCGATGTCTCGTGCGCCGATCGCGTGCTCGCGGCTATCTACCGTCATGGTCGCGTGACCGTGGCCGACCTTGCTGTCGAGCTCGAGCTTTCCGAAGAGGATATGCTCGAGGCTTGTGCTCTGTTGCTGGGCTGGGGCTCCATTGCACCTTGGTATGAGGAAGGGGAGAAGCCCTCACCGAGCTACTATCCCACCAAGTATCAGACACTGCCTCGAGACGCTGCGGGTTACACCACCTTTGACGGCCGCCGGTTCGATCGCGAGCATGCGACTGCCGAGGGCGATGTGTGGGAGCTGCCGTGCGGCGAGGCTGATTTCTTGGCGCAAGAGCGCTCGCATACCTATCTGGGCCAGGGCTTTCTCAAGCGCGCCTTTATGCTGCTCGCGGGCATTCTCGTCAATATCCTGACGGGTTTTTTGCTCCTTATGAGCATCTATTCCATTGCGGGTGTCACCGTGCCGATGGACACCAACGTGATCGGTCAGGTTGACGAGGGGTCTATTGCCGCCAAGGCGGGTATCGAGGCCGGTGATGCGATCCTTTCGGTCGACGGAGTTTCGTGCTCTACCTGGATGGACGTTTACGATGCCATCGGCAAGGCTGCCGGTAAGGATGATATCGCCATTGAGTACGAGCGTGACGGCAAGCGGCATTCGACCACGGTTGCGCTCAAAGAGGACGAGCGCCTAGGTGTGTATGCCTCTACGCAGGTGGTCCGGTTGGACCCCATCACGTCGGCTCGCCTCTCCTTTTCCTATGTCGTGCAGACAGCGGAGGGCGTGATGCGCCTGCTCCAGCCGCAGCATACGATGGAGATTCTCGATCAGTCCTCTTCGATCGTGGGTATTAGCGTTATGTCCTCACAGGCTGCTGCTGCCGGCCCTGCCACGTTCCTTTCGTTTGCTGCCCTCATCTCGTTCTCGCTTGGCTTTATGAACCTGCTGCCCATCCCGCCACTCGATGGCGGTAAGCTGGTCATCGAGATCATTCAAAAGATTGCGGGACGCGAGCTTCCGCTCAAGGTCCAGACGATTGTGAGCTATGTGGGCATCGCGCTCTTTGTGCTGCTGTTTGTCTATATGCTTCGTTCCGACATCCTTCGATTTATTCTGTAGGGGAGTGTTTGGATTGTCTTTATCCCATCCTTTGCCGCGCGAACTGACGCGCCCCGTGCATGTGAGCGGCGTACAGATCGGTGGCGGCGCACCGGTGGTGGTCCAATCCATGACCTGCACCGATACCGCTGATGCCCAGGCAACGCTTGCGCAAGTGTGCGCGTTGGCGCAGGCTGGCTGCGATATCGTGCGCGTGAGCGTGCCCACCGAGGCCGCGCTTGAGGGTTTCCGCACCATCTGTGCCGAGTCTCCGGTGCCGATCGTCGCCGATATCCACTTTAACCATAAGCTTGCCATTGGTGCCGTCGAGGCTGGTGCCGCCAAACTGCGCATTAATCCCGGCAATATCGGTGATTGGGCCAAGGTCGATTCCGTTATCGATGCCGCCGGCGCTGCGGGTTGTGCGATTCGTATTGGCGTGAACGCGGGCTCGCTTGAGCAGGATATCGCCGAGCGCGACGACCTTACGCAGCCCGAAAAGCTCGTGATGTCGAGCGAGCGTTTCGTCAAGCACTTTGAGGACCGCGGATTTACGAACATTGTGCTTTCGGCTAAGGCCCATAGCGTGCAAACGACGCTCGATACCTATCGAGCCCTGTCGCGTGAGATTCCTCACGTTCCGCTTCACTTGGGCGTAACCGAGGCGGGTACCAAGCTTCAGGGCACCATTAAGAGCTCGGTGGGCCTTGGTATTCTGCTGTCTGAGGGTATCGGTGACACCATGCGCGTCTCTCTCACGGCCGATCCGGTTGAGGAGCCGCCGGTTGCCTGGGGTATTCTGCAGTCGCTGGGCCTGCGTCGCCGTGGCCCCGAGATTGTCTCGTGCCCCACGTGCGCCCGCTGCCAGGTTAACCTCATTCCCATCGCCGAGGAGGTCACCGAGCGGCTTAAGAACTACTCCGCGCCGCTTTCTATCGCTGTGATGGGATGTGCCGTTAATGGCCCCGGTGAGGCTTCTGATGCCGACCTGGGCGTTGCTTGCGGACGTGGTCAGGCCTTGCTCTTTTCGCATGGCCAGATCATTGGTAAAGCAGCTGAGGACCAAATTGTCGACGCGCTTATGGCAGAGGTCGACAAACTTATTGAGGAGAAATAAATGACCCGAGCAATGTATATGTCTAAGCTCTATGCGCCGACGCTTAAAGAGGATCCGGCGGACGCTGAGCTCGCCAGCCACCGCCTGCTGCTCCGTGCCGGAATGATCCGCAAGGAGGCCGCCGGTCTGTATTCCTACCTGCCGCTCGCATGGCGCTCGATTCGCAAGATCGAGAACATCGTGCGCGACGAGATGGATGCCGCCGGCGCCCAGGAGCTCATGATGCCCATTATGGTCGACGCTGAGCTATGGCGCGAGTCCGGCCGCATCGACGCCTATGGCAAGGAACTCGTGCGCTTTGATGACCGCCACGGCCGCGAGTTCGTGCTGGGCCCCACCCACGAGGAGACTGTCACCGCCCTGGTGCGCAATGAACTGCGCTCCTATAAGCAGCTTCCCGTCAACCTCTACCACATCCAGGACAAGTTCCGTGACGAGTTCCGTCCCCGCTTTGGCCTGATGCGCGGCCGCGAGTTCATCATGAAGGATGCCTACAGCTTCTCCGCCACGCAGGAGAGCCTGCAGGAGGAGTACGACAAGATGAAGCAGGCCTATGCCAACATTTGCGAGCGCTGCTACATCAAGGCCCTGCCTGTTGTCGCTGACTCCGGCGAGATCGGTGGCGATACCTCCGTCGAGTACATGGCTTTGGCCGACGCCGGCGAGGCTTCGCTCGTCTACTGCGACGATTGCGGCTTTGCTGCCGACGATGAGGCCGCAAGCACCAAGGTCGTTGTGACCGAGGGTCCTGGCGACGGTACACTCACCAAGGTCGAGACTCCGGGCATGGGCACCATCGAGGCCGTTGCAAAGTTCTTCGGCTTCCCCGAGAACGGCACGCGCAAGTCCTTGGCTCTCATCGATGCCGAGGGCAAGCCAGTCGTGGCCATTGTTCCGGGCGATCATGAGCTCAATGACTGCAAGGCCGAGCATGTCTTTGGCAAGGGTTATCGCATGATGACCGATGAGGAGCTCCAGACCTACGGTCTGCACAAGGGCTTTATCGGACCGGTTAACCTGCCCGAGGGCATTCGTCTGGTCTGCGACGAGAGCCTGCGCGAGTCCAAGCAGTGGGTCTGTGGCGCCAACGAGGTCGATTATCACTTTACCGGTGCCTGCCCCGAGCGCGACTTTACCGTCGACGAGTGGGCCGACCTGGTCACCGTTGTTGCCGGCGATCCCTGCCCGCACTGCGGCAAGCCGCTCTCTGCCGCTCGCGGCATCGAGGTCTCCCAGGTCTTCCAGCTGGGCACCAAGTACTCCGAGGCCATGGGTGCCACCTTTATGGACGAGGACGGCAAGGAGAAGCCGCTTATCATGGGTTGCTACGGCGTGGGCGTGTCTCGCTCGCTCGCTGCCGTCGTGGAGCAGCACAACGACGAGCACGGTATCGTCTGGCCGGTCTCCGTTGCCCCGTATGAGGTTGCGGTGATTCCGCTCGACCCCAAGAAGGAGGAGTGCGCTACCGTCTGCGAGCAGATCGTCGATGGCCTGTGCGCCGAGGGTATCGAGGTCGTCGTCGACGATCGCGATGAGCGTCCTGGCTTTAAGTTTGCCGACAACGACCTTATGGGCTTCCCGTATCAGGTGGTGCTCGGCAAGCGTGGCCTTAAGAACGGCACCGTCGAGCTCAAGGACCGTGCCACGGGCGAGCGCGAGGACGTGGCGATCGACGAGGTCGTCGCCAAGGTTGCCGAGCTTGTTAAGGCGGCCCGTCGTTAATCGACGATTTCGCTTGTAGTTCGATATACGGGACGGCCCCGCATTTCTCCAGATCGGGGAGATGCGGGGCCGTCCTTTTATTTTGTGGCATCCTCGATATCTAAAAGGAAAACCCCACAGCCCATATGAGCTGCGGGGTTTTCTTGTGCCTCCGATGCGAAATAAATCGCTCAGATATTACTGATAATCGACGACGTCGATCCAGTTCTTCAGGAACTCATCGTTCACGTTGCGCTTACGAGCGAGCTCGGAAGCGGCGACGATGCTCGTCCACTGACGCACGACCTGCATGGGCATGTCGGCGCGGTCGCAGTAGAGCTCCAGGTAGGCCTCGGCCTGGTCCTTGCTGTTGAGGGCGAAGAGCAGGTAGGTGGTGGCAACGTCGGCAGCAGGGGAGCCCTGGGTAGCGTGTGCCCAGTCGCACACATAGAGCTGGCCGTCGTCGCCGACGATGACGTTGGAGGGGTTGAAGTCGCCGTGGCAGACCTTGAACTCCTTGGTCATGCCGTCCAGACGCTCCTGAAGGTTGTAGCGCGTGGTGGCATTGAGCTGATCAAGGCTGTCGATCATGCGGGCGTACTTGTCGCGCTGACGGTTGAGCAGCGGGGAGGTGTAGCCGTGGATCTCGATCTGGAGGTCGACGAACATCTCGAGGTACTCACCAAAGCGCTGGGGCTCGGCAGTCATCTTCTCGGCAAGGGTGGTGCCCGGAACCTTCTCGGTCACGAGCGCCCAGCCGTTGGCGTTCTCGAGCTGGGAAACCTCGAGCGCCTTGGGGCTGCGGATGCCGCACTCATTGATGCGGGCAAGATTCAAAGCCTCGTTGAACACGTCGGAGACAGGCTTGGTCTCGTTAAAGACCTTGACGATCTTGTCGCCCAGGTCGTAAACGACCTTGTTGCCACGGCGGACGAGCTCGGTCTTGGAATCGGGTAGCAGCATGGTTGCATCCTTTCAACGATGCGATAGAAGCGACGGCGGGGGTGTGTGAAACACCCGTGCACCCCCGCCGTTAAAAACCGTGCTAAAACTAGCAGACGGCGTAGTCCTGAGGCTCGCGGCCGTAGTAGGCGTCCAGGTAGAGCTCCTTGATCTCGCTCATGAGCGGGTAGCGCGGGTTGGCGCCGGTGCACTGGTCGTTGAATGCCTGCTCGGTCATCTCGTCGAGGGTGTCGAGGAAGTACTGCTCGTCAACACCGTAGTCGGCGATGGTCTTCTTGACGCCGATGAAGTCCTTGAGCTCCTCGAGCTTCGTGATGAAGTTCTCGAAGACCTCCTTGTCGTCCTTACCCTCGATGCCGCAGTACTTGGCCATCTCGGCGTAGTTGTGCAGCGCGTTGGGGTAAGGATACTGGGAGAAGGTACCCATCTTGACGGGAGCCTCGGCGGCGTTGTAGCGCATGACGCGGGTCAGGATGACGGCGTTAGCGATGCCGTGGGGCAGGTGATGGAAAGCGCCGAGCTTGTGAGCCATGGAGTGGTTGAGGCCCAGGAAGGCGTTGGCGAAGGCCATACCGGCCATGCAGGAGGCGTTGTGCATCTCCTCGCGGGCGTGCGGGTCCTTGGCGCCGTTCGTGAAGCTGGAGGGCAGGTTCTCAAAGACGAGCTTGGCAGCGCGCTCGGAGAGGCCCTTGGTGTAGTCGGAAGCCATGATGGAGACGTAGGACTCGATGGCGTGGGTCATGACGTCGATGCCGGAGGCAGCGGTCAGGCCGCGCGGGGCGGTCATGCAGTTGTCGGCGTCGACGATAGCCATGTTGGGGAGCAGCGCGTAGTCGGCGAGCGGCCACTTGATGCCGGTCTCCTTGTCGGTGATGATGGCGAACGGCGTGCACTCGGAGCCGGTACCCGAGGAGGTCGGGACGGCGACGAAGTAGGCCTTCTTGCCCATCTCGGGGAAGGTGAAGATACGCTTGCGGATGTCCATGAAGTCCATGGCCATGTCCTCAAACTTGCACTCGGGGTGCTCGTACATCATCCACATGATCTTGCCGGCGTCCATAGCGGAGCCACCGCCGACGGCGATGATGACGTCCGGCTCAAAGAGAGCCATCTGCTTGGCGCCGCGACGTGCGCACTGCAGCGACGGATCGGGCTCGACGTCGTAGAAGCAGTCGTGGGCGATGCCCATCTCGTCGAGCTTGGCCTCGATGGCGCGGGTGTTGCCATTCTTGAAGAGGAACTGGTCGGTAACGATGAAGGCGCGCTTCTTGCCCATGACGTTGCCCAGCTCGTCGAGGGCGACGGGCGTGGAACCCTTCTTGAAGTAGACCTTCTCGGGAGCGCGGAACCACAGCATGTTCTCACGGCGCTCGGCCACAGTCTTAACGTTGATCAAGTGCTTCACCCCAACGTTCTCGGAGACGGAGTTGCCGCCCCAGGAGCCGCAGCCCAGGGTCAGAGACGGCTTCATGCCAAAGTTGTACAGGTCACCGATGCCACCGTGCGAGGACGGGGTGTTGATGACGATGCGGCAGGCCTTCATGACGTGCTCGAACAGGCTGATCTTCTCGGCCTGGGCGGGGTGCACGTACAGAGAGGCGGTGTGGCCCGGGCCACCGGCGAGCACCAGGTGCTCGGCCTTGTCGACGGCCTCCTGGAAGTCCTTGGCGTGGTACATGGCCAGGACCGGGGAGAGCTTCTCGTGGGAGAACTCCTCCTTGGCGGGGTCGGTGGAGGTGACCTCGGCGATCAGGATCTTAGTCTTGGCGGGAACCTCGATGCCGGCGAGCTCGGCGATCTTGGCGGCAGCCATGCCGGGGATGCGGTGATCGAGGGCGCCGTTCTTGAACATGGCGGCACGCAGGGCCTCCATCTCGGCACCCTGCTTGACGAAGTAGCAGCCGCGCTTCTGGAACTCGGCCTTGACCTGGTCGTAGATGGTGTCGATGACGGTCACGGACTGCTCGGAAGCGCAGATCATGCCGTTGTCGAAGGTCTTGGAGTGGATGATGGAGTTGACTGCGAGCAGAACGTCGGCGGTGTCGTCGATGACGACCGGGGTGTTACCGGCGCCAACGCCCAGGGCGGGCTTGCCCGAGGAGTAGGCGGCCTTGACCATGCCCGGGCCACCGGTGGCGAGGATGATGTCGACGTCGCGCATGACCATGTTGGTCAGCTCGATGGAGGGGACATCGACCCAGCCGATGATGCCCTCGGGGGCGCCGGCCTTGACGGCGGCGTCAAGCACGAGCTTGGCAGCGGCGATGGTGCACTTGGCGGCAGCCGGGTGCGGGGAGATGATGATGGCATTGCGGGTCTTCAGGCTGATCAGCGTCTTGAAGATTGCGGTGGAGGTGGGGTTGGTCGTCGGGATGACGGCGCCCACGATGCCGATGGGCTCGGCGATTTTGGTGATGCCGTAAGCCTCGTCGCGCTCCAAGACACCACAGGTCTTGGTGTTCTTGTAAGCGTTGTAGATGTACTCTGCGGCGTAGTGGTTCTTGATGACCTTGTCCTCAAGAACGCCGCGGCCGGTCTCCTCGATGGCCATCTTCGCCAACGGGATACGAGCCTTGTTGGCGGCCATGGCGGCCTCATAGAAGATCTTGTCGACCTGCTCCTGCGTGTACGTAGCAAAAAGCGCCTGGGCCTCTCGCATCTGAGCGAGCTTAGCCTCAAGCGCCTCTACGTTGTCCACAATTGCGGGAGTAGTGTTTTCCGGTGACTTTTTCACCATTTGTGTCTCCTTGCGATCGGAGATTTACCCTACGCCTTGCATGATAGCAAGAAATTATTCGGCGAACGGTAAGATTCCTTTAAAAGGCACACTAAAACGCTTCAATAAACTGAAACGTTTTAACTAAAACTATTTGCCTGCTCCACCGCCCCGCTCGTTGGGGACAGGCTTACATGAGTGCTTTCACTCATTTGGGACAGACATCGTTTTGCCATTTTGCCGTTCTGAACCAGTTTTTGCCGCTCATTGGATATAAATAGGTCACAGGCTCAGCATTTCGCGTTGCTTCTCTCCTTTTAGGTGTTGCCTGTACAGTTTTGAAAGGAGAGATTATGCCCCGATGCGCCCGCGCCGTTTCGCTCACCGGCTATTACCACGTCTATGACCGCGGCAATTCCAAACAGATTATTTTTGAAGATGACTCCGACCGCTATCGTTTCTTATCGGACATCTCGGACAGGTTTGCTTGCCATGACGTGGCGGTGTTGGCCTGGTGCCTTATGGACAACCACTTCCATTTGATGGTTGATGACCCATTTGACAACCTTTCAAAGGCAATGCAGTGCGCGCTGACGGCCTATGCCAAGTATTTCAATGGGAAAACCGGAAGAACGGGCCACGTGTTTGATAATCGCTATTCGCGGGTCGCGGTCGAGTCGGACACGCAGGCGGTGCAGTTGCTCGATTATATCCATCTCAATCCCGTGAAAGGTGCGCTCGACTCGCTTGATGCCTACCGCTGGTCAAGCTACAAGGCATACCAGCTGGGATACGATCCCTTTGATATCTGCGATGCGGCCCCCATGCTCGATATTGTCGGGGGTTCCCGTCGCTATTGCGAGCATCTTAAGGAAGTTGCCGAGCGGATCTGGTCAGTTGAGATTCTTCCGCGTCGACGGATTCCCGACGAGGATGCCCTTACCGTCGCACACGAGGCCCTGCCGAGCATTGATCCTGCGCTGCTCAAGGCCCTGCCACGCCCCGAACGCGATGCCTGTCTGCTAAGGCTCAGGCGGGCCCATCTTACGGTCAAGCAAATTGCCCGTATCACCGGTATCGGCGCTACAAGCGTAACCAAGGCCACCACAGGCTGGAACGAGGCGGCCTGAGGTATGGATTGGGGCCGATCGATGCACTGTGGGCTTAGGAAAGCATTCATCTAAGTCTGTCCCCAATGCGTGGACATCTGCAAACACTCATGTAAGTCTGTCCCCAATGAGTGCAAAAAAGCGCCCTCCGTAGGGGAGGGCGCTTTTGGTAAGTTCTATGTGAACGCGAGGTCTTTTACCCGGAGAGTCCGAGGTACTTGTTGGTAAGACCTTATTTAGGAGCGCGCAACCTTGCCGGACTTGAGGCAGGTGGAGCAAACGTTCATCTTGCGACGGTGACCATCGACGACGACGTACACGCGCTGGATGTTGGGGCGGAACTTACGGTTGGTGACGCGGTGAGAGTGGCTGATGGAGCGACCGGCAACGGGGTGCTTACCGCAAACTTCGCAAACTTTGGACATAACTGACCCTCCTTGGGCGACAAACGAACATGTCGCGTTAACAAACAAGCCTGAACTATAGCACAGAAGCAGCTCCCTGTGCGTAATCTACACAGAGATACTCCTCTTTTGGCGATAGTGCTCACGCCACGGCCCTGGACGTAGATCCGATTTGCGTGCAGCAGAGGGGATTATGCCAGCTCGTGCGTGCGTTTTCAAGCTCGTCCCACAAATATATATAGGTTTATGAAGCATTGGGCTCCGTTTACGGATTGCTCTGTATTTATGCTCGCAATTAAGCTCGAGGTTGGTTACACTATCCCTTGACCATTAAAGGGGTACGAGATACCCACATGGAATTACATAGCTGCCAAAGAGCAGCCCTTCCTTGTGGGTGTCTGGTCCGCTTTGAGCGGTCGGGCATCTATTTTTTTGACTGTGTCAGCAGTCAAGACATGTGAGGAAGGAGATCGATGGGCACGACTTCCCCCAAGGCGGTCATCATGGACGAGACCGCCGTCAATCGAGCGATGACCCGCATCGCGCACGAGATTCTCGAGCGCAACGAGGGCTGTGAAGACCTCGCTCTGGTCGGCATCGTCACGCGCGGCGACCTTCTGGCAAAGAAACTCGCCGAGGAGATCAAGGAGATCGAGGGCGTCGACGTTCCGCTCGGCAGCCTCGACATCAGCTTCTACCGCGATGACTACGCTACCAATTTCGCTCCCGCGATCCACGCCACCAACATTCCCTTTAGCGTCGACGGCAAACGCGTCGTGCTGGTGGACGACATCCTGTATACGGGCCGTACCATTCGCGCCGCTCTGGACGCCGTCATGGACCTGGGCCGTCCGAGCCGCATTGAGCTGGCAGTTCTCGTTGACCGCGGCCACCGCGAGCTCCCCATCTCGCCGGACTTTGTCGGCAAGAACGTTCCCTCGTCGCATGAGGAGAACGTGCACCTATATATGAAGGAAGTCGACGGCCACACCGCCGTCGAGATTAACGACGTCGCGCCGGGTTCCCACGTGGGCTCCGCGCCGCTGGGAGGTGAGTAGTACCGTGGCGTTCAACCATAAGCACCTGATCGACATTACCGAGTACTCCGAAGAGGACATCAAGCTCATCCTCGAGACCGCCAAGGCGTTCTCCGAGGTCAACGAGCGTGCTATCAAGAAGGTCCCCACGCTCAAGGGCAAGACCATCGTCAACATGTTCAACGAGCCCTCGACGCGCACCCGCAGCTCCTTCGAGCTCGCCGAGAAGCGTCTTTCGGCCGACAGCCTTAACTTTGGCGGCTCCTCGACCTCCACGGTCAAGGGCGAGAGCCTTGTCGACACCGTCGAGACCCTCAACGCCTATAAGATCGACTGTATCGTCGTGCGTGATAAGCACGCCGGCGCTCCCTACATCGTCACGCAGAACTCGCCCGCGAGCGTCATCTGCGCCGGTGACGGCAAGCACAACCATCCCACGCAGGCCCTGCTCGACCTGTACACCATCTGGGAGCACAAGGGTGACTTCCACGGTCTGAAGGTCGCTGTCGTCGGCGATATCGCGCACTCCCGCGTCTGCGGCTCGCTGATCCCCGCCCTTAAGATCATGGGCTGCGAGACCTACGCCGTCGCCCCCGGCACGCTGCTGCCGCCGGCGCCCGAGGTTCTGGGCTGCGACCACGTGACGAGCGACCTCGATTCCGTCCTGCCCGAGCTGGACGTCGTCTACATGCTGCGCGTGCAGCAGGAGCGCCTCGAGGGTGCCCCGTTCCCGACCATTCGTGAGTACCACAGGCTCTTCGGCCTGACCAAGGACCGCGAGAAGCTCATGAAGCCCGATGCGATCATCTGCCACCCGGGTCCCATCAACCGCGGCGTCGAGTTCGACTCCTATATGGCCGACCACCCGCAACGCTCCGTCATCCTGGAGCAGGTCTACGCCGGTATCTGCGTGCGTATGGCTATCCTGTATCTGCTGCTTGGAGGTGCCGATAATGGCCTTGCTTCTTAAGAATGCCCACGTCGTCGACCCGTCCGTCGAGCTTGACGGTGTCGTTGACGTCCTGATTGACGGCGACAAGATCGCCGAGGTCGGCGAGAATCTCGCCGTCGAGGGAGCCGAGGTCCGCGACCTTTCCGGCAAGTACCTCGTCCCCGGCCTGGTGGATATGCACGTTCACCTTCGCGAGCCCGGCTACGAGGTCAAAGAGGACATCGAGAGCGGTACCCGCGCAGCTGCCAAGGGCGGCTTTACCGGCGTGTGCGCCATGCCCAACACCGATCCCGTAACCGATAACGGCACTGTCGTGGAGTTCGTCAAGTCCCGCGCTGCCGAGGTCGGCCACTGCCGCGTCTATCCGTCGGGCGCCATGACCCGCGGTCTTAAGGGCGAGGCCATGTCCGAGATGGGCGATATGGTCGCCCACGGCGCCGTCGCCTTCACCGATGACGGTCGCGGCGTGCAGGGCGCGGGCATGCTCCGTCGCTGCATGGACTACGGCAAGATGTTCGGCAAGGTCTTCATGAGCCACTGCCAGGACGAGGACCTGGTCGGCCACGGCCAGATCAACGAGGGCAAGGTCTCGACCCGTCTGGCCCTCGAGGGTTGGCCGGCTGCCGGCGAGGAGCTCCAGATCGCCCGCGACATCGAGATCGCCAAGCTGACCGGTGCCAAGCTGCACATCCAGCACATCTCCACCGCCCATGGCCTGGAGATCGTGCGTGCCGGTAAGGCCGCTGGCGTTCAGGTTACCTGCGAGGCCACCCCGCACCACATGTTCCTGACCGAGAACGACCTGGACGAGACCTACAACACCTCGCTCAAGGTCAATCCGCCGCTGCGTACCGAGGAGGATGCCGAGGCCATCCGTCAGGGCGTCATCGACGGCACCGTCGACGCTATCGTCACCGATCACGCTCCCCACACCCCGTGGGAGAAGGCCCGCGAGTTCGAGCTTGCGCCCTTTGGCATGATCGGCCTCGAGACCTCGCTGTCGCTCGTACTCACCGAGCTGGTCAACACGGGCAAGATGAGCGTGGGCCGCATGGTCGAGCTCATGGCCATCAAGCCGCGTGAGATTCTGGGCCTCGACCAGGTTCAGGTCAAGGCGGGCTCCGTTGCCGACCTGACCGTGTTCGACCCCTCTGCCACCTGGACGGTCGGCGAGGACGGTTATGAGTCGCGCGCCGAGAACTCCGGTTTTGCCGGCCGCACGCTTACCGGTCGTGCCACCGATGTGTTTGTCGGCGGTAAGCAGACGCTCGCCGACGGCTGCATCTGCTAGCATAGCCTTATCGCTTTTGTGCGCGGTGCCCTTGCGGTGCCGCGCTTTCTGTTCGTTTTGACCATGCAATCGCATGGGGGATTGGAGCGTCTATGCCCACACCTTCCACTGCACGCATGCACGACTTCGAGGTCGTCTCGAACCGGGAGATCGCCGACGGCATCTTCTCGCTCGTCATCTCGGCCCCCAAGCTTGCAAGTGCGCTCAAGCCCGGCCAGTTTGTGAACATTGCCGTGCCCGGCGATGCGTCCTCGCTGCTTCGCGTGCCTCTGAGCTTCTATCGCGCCGACGCCCAGGCCGGCACCGTCGAGCTGTGGTACGCCGTCGTGGGCGACGATACCCGCCGTTTGTCTCAGATGGGCCCTGGCTCCACCTCTAACCTGTTGGGCCCCGGTGGCCGTGGCTGGATGGTACCCGAGGGCACCAGGAAGGCACTGCTCGTCGCCGGTGGCATCGGCGTTCCGCCTGTGCTGTGTCTTGCCGGCATGCTTGCCGAGCAGGGTGTTGATGTGGACGTGTGCCTGGGCTTTGGCACCGCTTCCAAAGTCGTGGGTGTCGATGAGTTCCGTGCGCTGGGCGCCACGGTTAACGTGTGCACCGACGACGGTTCGCTCGGCACGCACGGTTTTTGCACCGATCCGGCAGCCGAGCTGCTTGGAGAGTGCGGCTACGACTACGTCGCCAGCTGCGGCCCCGCCGTCATGATGAAGAAGGTCGCCGCCGCTGCCGCCGAGGCCGGTGTGTACTGCGAGGTGTCGCTCGAGCGCATGATGAGCTGTGGCTTTGGCGCCTGCAACACCTGCAATGTCGAGACGGTTGACGGTATGAAGGGTGCTTGTATGTGCGGCCCCGTGTTCGATGCTTCCAAGGTGGTGGTCTTCTAGTGGGTACCGTGAACATGGCCGTCGATTTCGGCGGCGTCAAGATGCAGAACCCCATTAACACCGCAGCCGGTACCTTTGGCTACGGTTGGCAGTTCCAGAACTTCTTTGATGTTTCCCAGCTGGGCGCCATCACCACCAAGGGTTGCGCTGCCGAGCCCTGGCCCGGCAATCCCGCGCCCCGCATGGCCGAAATTCCCGGCGGTATGATCAACTCCGTGGGTCTTCAGAACCCCGGCGTGGCCGCCTTTGCCCGCGAGTCCGGTCCGTGGCTCGAACAGCTGTCCAAGGACGGCTGCCAGGTCATCTGTCAGGTTGCCGGTCACTCCGTTGACGAGTTTGTCCGCGCACTCGAGATGTATGTCGAGCTATGCCCCTGGGCTGCCGGCTACGAGATCAACGTGAGCTGCCCCAACATCGCCGCCGGCGGTGCCGCCATGGGCTCCACGCCCGAGGGCGCCTCTTCCGTCATGGCCGCCTGCCGCAAGGTGACTGATAAGCCGCTGTTCGTGAAGATGGCGCCGGTCAACGTCGCTGAGATCGCCAAGGCCCTCGAGGCTGCCGGCGCCGACGGCCTTTCGGTCATCAACTCCATCCAGGGCATGGCCATCGACGTCCATACCCGCAAGTCCCGCGTGGCCAAGCCCAAGGGCGGCCTTTCGGGCCCGCTGTGCCACCACATCGCCGTGCGCATGGTCTGGGAGGTTGCCCAGGCCGTCGATATCCCCATCAACGGTGTCGGCGGTGTCATGACTGGCGAGGATGCGGCTGAGTTTATCCTGGCCGGCGCCACCTGCGTGTCGGTCGGCATGGCCAACTTCGTCGATCCGTGTGCTTCGCTTAAGATCGCGCATGAGCTCGAGGCCTGGGCCGAGTCCCAGGGCGTAAAGGACATCAACGAGCTGGTGGGTGCTTTCGAATGCTAGAGAATGATGCCCGCGACCGTGTTATCGTCGCCCTCGACTGCGACCGTGAGCGCGCGCTCGAGCTCGCCCACGAGCTTTCGGGCCATGCCACCTGGCTCAAGGTCGGCATGACGCTCTATTACGCTGAGGGTCCCCAGATCGTCAAGACCTTTAAGGACCTTGGCTTTAAGGTCTTCCTCGACCTTAAGTTCCATGACATTCCGCATCAGGTGCGCGGCGCTGCCCGCTCGGCCTCGCTTGCCGGTGCCGACCTGCTTTCGGTCCACGGCCTGGGCTCGGGTGCTATGCTCGCTGCCTGCCGCGAGGGTGCCGAGGAGGCGCGTGAGGACCGCGCAAAGCTCGTCGCCATCACCGTGCTCACGAGCATGAATCAGGATGCCTTGAGCGAGATCGGCGTCGAGTCTCCCGTGGCCGAGGAGGCCGCCCGCTTGGCAAAGCTTGCTCAGGCCAACGGCATCGATGGCATCGTGTGCTCACCGATGGAGGCTCACGACATGCGTGAGCTGCTGGGTCCTGATGCCCTGATCGTGACTCCGGGTGTGCGTCCGGTGGGTGCCGCCCTTGGTGACCAGTCCCGCGTGGCGACGCCTTCCCAGGCTATCGAGCGTGGCGCAAGCCACATTGTGGTGGGCCGTCCCATCACCGGTGCCGACGATCCGGTTGCCGCCTTTGACGCCATCGTCGCCGAGCTGGTCGAAAACGTCGCGTAAAAGATTCCCCTAAGTCACCACTTTTGGGTCTCATTAGCACAAAATAGCCCCTGTGCCTGCGTAAACTTTCCCATCCTTTGTGTGGAATCGCAGGTCAGGGGCTTAACTTTGGGCGCAGTATATTGCACTTTTTGCGGGTATCGTCTAACCTATGGAGCCGCGATTAGGCTTTTTGTGCGTTCTACGTGCTAAAATGCCAATTATTGAATCAGATATAACCCAACTATTTGGAGGTACGAATGGCACTCCCTCAGCTTACCGACGAGCAGCGCAAGCAGGCTCTTGAGAAGGCTGCTGCCGCACGTCACGCCCGCGCTGAGCTTCGCGAGCAGATCAAGAAGGGCGAGAAGTCCCTCGAGTCCGTGCTCAACTCCGATGACCCCATCGCTTCCCGCATGAAGGTTTCCACCCTCATCGAGTCTCTCCCCGGTTATGGCAAGGCCAAGGCCGCCAAGATCATGGAGGAGC
This sequence comes from Collinsella sp., assembly GCA_048375035.1. Classification (GTDB taxonomy): domain Bacteria; phylum Actinomycetota; class Coriobacteriia; order Coriobacteriales; family Coriobacteriaceae; genus Collinsella. Next base: position 21,384 of record DBGEDL010000078.1, on the reverse strand, counting down.
TCGGTATCTCCGCTACCCGTCGCGTCCAGGGCCTCGGTGTCCGTCAGCGCGAGCAGCTCCTCGAGCAGCTGACCAAATAAGTGAGCGCTCAGGATTCCAAGCTCTTTGTGATTTCTGGACCGTCAGGCGCAGGCAAGGGTACGCTCGTCACTCGTGTGCGCGAGCGCCGCTCGAACCTGGGTCTGACGGTTTCGGCTACCACGCGAGCACCACGCAAAGGTGAGGTCGACGGCGTCAACTACTTTTTTCTGACGCGCGAGGAGTTCGACCGCCGCGTGGCAAACGGTGAGTTTGTTGAGTGGGCCGAGGTCCACGGTAACTGCTACGGCACGTTGGTGAGCGAGGTCACATCCAAGCTCGCCTCGGGCTCGTCTCTGATTTTGGAGATCGATGTCCAGGGCGCCCTGCAGGTGAAGGAGCGTTTCCCCGAGGCCGTGCTGATCTTTATCAAGCCGCCTTCGCTTGAGGTGCTCCGCGAGCGTCTAGTCGGTCGCGGTACCGAGACGCCCGAGACGATTGAGCTGCGTATGGCAAACGCCGCCGATGAGCTTGCCCTTGCCGACCGCTACGACGACGTCGTGGTGAATGACGATCTCGACCGCGCGACCGATGAGCTCGTTCGCGTTCTCGATATGCATGAAAGGATCTGAGGTCCGTGTCCGTTGTAAAGCCTTGCATTGACGATCTTCTGGAGAAGACCGATCACAACCGCTTCCTGCTCGCTTCGCTTGCCTCCAAGCGCGCCTGCGACATCAATAGCATGCTGCGTGGCCAGCACAACCGCGTGCTTGCCGTCCAGGATGTCGATGACATCACCATCGGGCTTTCCGGTGCCGATACCATCTCGATGGCTATGGACGAGATTGTCGACGGCGACATCTCTTACGACGAGGCCCGTTACGAGAAGGCGCTCGGCCACAAGGTTGCTGAAGCCTAAATGGCGGCTCGCGTCTGCCTAGTCCACTATCACGAGGTTGGGCTGAAGGGCAAGAACCGCGCACATTTCGAGCATATCCTCATGGATAATATCAAGGCGGCTTTGGCCGCCTTTTCCGTGAACGCCGTGTCTCGAATTTCCGGTTATATCCTCGTGACCTTTAACGAGCATCAGGCCGACGAGGCGGCGCGTGTCATCCGCACCGTCCCCGGCGTTGCCCGTGTGTCTTTGGCGTATCACACCAACCGCGACCCGCAGGAGTACTGCGCCGCCGCTGTGAAGGCGCTGCGCGAGTTTGGTTCCTTCGATTCGTTTAAGGTGCACGCCAAGCGCTCCAATACTGACTATGAGCTCACCTCGATCGATATCAATCGACAGGTTGGCGAGGTGCTGTGTGAGGCGTTTCCCGATAAAAAGGTCCAGATGCACGACCCCGACGCGATGGTGCACGTTCTGGTGGTTCAGGGTAGTGTCTACGTGTATGCGCGCTCCGAGCGCGGCGTTGGCGGCCTTCCGGTGGGTTCTGCCGGCAAGGTCGTGACGCTGCTGTCGTCGGGTATCGATTCTCCGGTGGCGACTTGGATGCTCGCGCGTCGCGGCGCGGTCTGCGTGCCGGTGCATTTCTCCGGTCGTCCGCAGACGCCCGATACGAGCGAGTATTTGGTGCAGGATATCATCCGTGCGCTTGAGCCGGGTGTCCAGATCGGCCGCCTGTACGTGGTGCCGTTTGGCGACTGCCAGCGTGAGATTTCGGTCACCTGTCCCAGTAACCTGCGCGTGATCATGTATCGCCGCATTATGTATTCGGTTGCCGAGCGCATTGCACACATCGAGGGTGCCAGGGCCATCGTTACGGGCGAATCGCTTGGGCAGGTTGCCTCCCAAACGCTTGAGAACATCATGGCCGTCAACGAAGCCGTGAAGATTCCCGTGTTCCGTCCTCTCATCGGTTCGGACAAACAGGAGATCATCGCACGCGCCGAGGAGATCGGTACGTTCGATATCTCGACTGAGGCCGCTCCCGACTGCTGCACGCTGTTTATGCCGCGCCGTCCCGAGACGCACGCTAAACTCGATGCCGTGCATGAGGCCTGGGAACTGTTTGATCACGAGGAGATGATTGAGCGTCTGCTCAAGCAGACCGAGTACATCGACTTCGAGAGCAACACGTACAAGGCCCCTAAGACCTTAAAACGCAAACATTCTGAGCTTGCTCCGCGTGAGATTTACCAAGATCACGAGTAAATTTGTGCATAGACCGACGATGCGCCTGCATCGTCGGTCTTTTGCTATCTGGGCATTTTGCGGCTAAGTGTTCATTTGCTGACGTGTGCCTGAATAAACGGGCACATTTGCGCAAGGTTTTGGTTAACTTTTGGTTTGACCGCGAAAACCGGCGTGGGCGTGCGGAGGCTGCGGCGTTCGTTTCCTGACACGATGGTGTTGGGAGGTGTTTGCTATGGCGCAGCGCGAGCAACACGAACGGGTTAAACGGATGGACCGCTGGGCAGAAAAGCTGCTCGGCCACAAGGCGATGGTCCTGGCGATTCTGGTTGTCATTGCCGCCGCGAGCGGCTTGGCGATAGCAGGTTTTGGTGGCCACTCCAGCGACGTGTCGTTTGAACGTAGCGATGAGGCGGGCGCCTCGGATGTGCGCGGGGCCGGGGATGCGTCACCTGACGATGCCGATGAGTCGTCTGACAAGAGCTCTTCTGCTGCCGAGGTGTACGTCGATGTTGATGGCGCCGTTGTGAGGCCTGGCGTTTACCGGCTCAAAGATGGAGCACGGGTATCCCAAGCGATCGACGCCGCCGGAGGGCTTACGGCCGAGGCGGATGTGACAGGGCTTAATCGCGCGTCCAAGATCACGGATGGACAAAAGATCTATGTTCCGGCGGTGGGGGAGCAACAAGCGGCTGCGGCGGTCGGCGGGGGCGAAAGCGGTGCCGCCGCGACTTCTGGTGTGGGGTCTTCGTCGGGACTCGTGAACATCAATACGGCAAGTGCGGCGGAGCTGCAGACGCTTTCGGGCATCGGGCCTTCTATGGCTCAATCGATTATCGACGAGCGGACGCAAAACGGGGCTTTTACCTCGGTCGATGACCTCATGCGCGTATCGGGGATCGGTGAGAAAAAACTTGCCAAAATCAAAGATTGCATCTGCGTATGAGTGCGACCGAACGAGAGCACGTGATGCCTCCGCGGCCCCTGATTCCGTGGACGATGGCCCTGTGTGCCGGCATGTGCGTGAGCTGCGCCTTGGTGCTCAGCATAGCCGCTGATGCGCTGCTGAGGGAGCGGGCGACGGCGGTCGGGCCGCTATGGGCCATTCCCGTTGCGGCAGCGGTTTTCGTTGTGCTGGCTCACTCTTGTGCGAGGCTTGCCCCTTTGAAGCGGTGGCTGTATGCCGCGTCCGTCGGTCTCATAGCGGGTGCGGTCGTTTCGGCGTGGTGGGCCGTGGGTGCGCTCAACGCCTCGAAGACGCTCGACGGTCGAGCGGCAAGCAGTCTCGAGTTTGTCGTGCAGGGTGACCCATCCATAAATGACGACGTGTATTCCTATACCTGCGAGGCACGCTCGGACGGTAAGAACTTGGCAACGGTTCGCCTATCGTGTGACCGTGAGTTCAAGGTCGGGGCGCACGTGCGTGTTATCGGTCGCGTGTCACGTTTTGAGAACGATGCGTATGGACGATCGCGCGTGCTTCGAGGCGAGGTGCGCAAGGTTAAAGCCGTTCGAGTCGTGTCGGTCGATGAGGGTTCTCCGAGGCCGCTGCTTCGGCTGCGAAATGGGCTGCTTGCGTCCATCGCGCCTGCGACCGACCCGGCGCGTGCGCTCATAGCCGGTGTCGTCTGCGGTCGTTCGGCCGAGCTGCGCGCCCAGCCGGCGGGCGACTGGTTTTCGGTGACGGGAACGGCGCATCTTATCGCAGTCTCGGGCAGCCATTTGGCTATCGTGGGCTTTGTAATCGAGGGTGTATTGCAAAAGACTCGGTGCTCACGTGGTCTTCAGCGGGCGATATTGGCGATAACGCTTGTGGGCTACGCTGCCTTTACGGGCGCGTCTCCCTCGGCCGTGCGCGCGTGCTGCATGGTGTTCGCGACGCTTGTCGTAAACGGCGCGGGGCGTCGCCGGCACGGCGAATCGGCACTCTTCGTAACCATGTCCATCTTTGTGCTACTGCGGCCGACGGTGCTGTTCGAGATGGGCTTTCAGCTTTCATGTGCCAGCGTCTTAGCCATTCTGTGCTTTTGCCCCTATGCGACCTACGCTTTGGGTGAGCTGGGTGTGCCATCGGGCGTCGCCAGCATGCTTTCCGCCACGCTGTGCTCGCAATTGGCGACACTTCCCATTACCATTCCCGCCTTTGGTACGTTATCGCTCATTGCTCCGCTGGCAAATGCGGTCATCGGTCCGGTGGTGAGCGTACTGCTTGCTGTGTCGATTGTGCTGGTTCCCTTTTCGCTCGTGGCACCTTTGCGGACTTGGGCGCTCATTGTGCCCATGATTGCCGCCCGTTGCGCACTGTTCTTCGAGCAGCTGTTTGCCGCCGTGCCGGGTGCATCCGTGAGTTTGCCGCCCGATAGCATGTGGATTTACCTAGTGCCGTGTTTGCTGGCGGTTCTGCTGGTCTGGTGGCCGCGTCCCCGTGCACGTCCTATGGCGGTGGGGCTTGCATGCTTGGTACTCCTGGCTGCGATTCCGTACGTCTACTGGGATCGATTCGCTCCGCCTTCGGTGACGGTGCTCGATGTGGGCCAGGCCGATGCGATTCTTATCCGCCAGGGCGGCGCAGTAGCACTCGTCGACTGCGGGCTCGACGAGCGCATGGTGGCGGCGTTGGTTCGCAATAACGTGCACCATATCGATGCCGTCTTTGTGACGCATTGGGATGAGGACCACTGGGGTGGTCTGCCTGCCGTGCTCGAACAGTTTTCGGTTGGAACGATTGCCGTGGCGGCGGATGCGCTGGAGGATGCTCCTGCCGAGGTATTGAACCGACCTGGCGTTGAGTATCGGCAGGTGCGCCGTGGGGATACGGTCGATATCGGCTCATTTTGCGCCCGCGTGATGTGGCCATTCGAGTCCGTGGATGGCGAGGGAAATGAGGACTCGCTTGTCCTGCTGCTCTCCTATGTTCAGGAAGGCAGGGGCCTGCGTATGCTCCTCACCGGTGATGCCGAGCTCGACCAAGAACGGGAATTCGTGCAGGAGGTGGGGGAAATCGATGTACTTAAACTTGGGCATCACGGCTCTAAGGTTTCAGTCGATGGTGAGTTGCTGGACGTCTTGAAGCCTGAGCTTTCCCTTGCGAGTGCGGGCGAGGGGAATCGATACGGCCATCCGTCCGATGCATGCATCGATGCCGTTAAGGAAGCGGGCGGTGTGTTCGCGTGCACTATCGAACACGGCGACATTACCGTCACGCCAACTGCGAATGGCTTTGCGATGCGATGCCAGCGACCGTGACGACGTCGTTGGCGTGTGGTGGGCCCCTGGGCTAGAATGGCACGGAACGAATACGAAGGCCTGCGGGAGGGGAGCGCAATGTCCGAAACCAGTCTGTTGCCGGCATATCTGATCGTCGGTACCGACGGCGTCAAGCGCGATCACGCCGTCTCGCGTATGAAAGCGCGTCTGGAAAAGTCGGGTATGGTCGAGTTCAACCTCGACGAGCGCGATATGACCAAAGACCCCGATATCGAGTCGATTATCGGATCGCTCAACACCTTTCCCATGGGCAGCGAGTTTCGCCTGGTAATCCTTGACGGCTGCTCAAAACTCGCCAAAGCGATCTCCGAGCCGCTTGTCGACTATCTGGCGAGTCCCAGCCCCACGACGGTTTGTCTCATCATCGCCGACTCGCTTGCCAAGAACACGCGCCTGTATAAGGCGATCGCCAAGATCGACAAGAAGGCGGTGATCGATTGCTCCGGTACCAAGCGCTGGGAGCTACCGCGCCGCGTGCAGCAGATGGCGACGCAGCACGGCAAGTCGATCTCGACGGCGGCCGCCGAAGAGCTCGTTTCGCGCTCGGGCGAGAACACCCGCATGCTCGATAACGACTTGGCTAAGCTTGCCCAGATGGTCGAGGCGCCCCAGATTGAGCTTGCCGACGTTGAGCGCTGGATTGTACGTACGGCAGAGGTCCAACCCTGGGACTTTCTCAATGCGGTCTCGGCCCGTGACATGCGCCGCTCGCTCGAGCTCTTCAATCTACTGCCCGCCAAGAGCTACGTGTGGACTTACACATTGCTGTGCGGCCGCATCCGCGAGCTTATCGTCGCCAAGGCGCTCGATGCGCGCGGACAGGGTCGTGAGCTGGCCGCAACGCTCAAGCTCCAGTCCTGGCAGGTCAAGAATCACCTGACCTGGGCACGTCGCTTTTCGATGGCAGAGCTCGTCGCAGCGCTCGAGGGTGCGGTCGATGTGGAGCTCGCGCTCAAGGGTTCGGCCGATTCTCAGACCGCGCTTTTGCTCTGGATTACGAACATCTTGAGAAAATCGTGATGATACCTGCCTATTTGACAAATTCGTTCTATCCCTTTGAGGGGGAGCGTGCTATAGTAGGCGCTTGCATGACCTCACCGTGTCTCAGAGGTGTCATACATTTTTTTCAAGGAACTCGAAAGGAACTCCAGAAGTGGCAAACATCAAGTCTCAGAAGAAGCGTATCCGCACCAATGAGGCAGCTCGCATGCGTAACAAGGCTGTCAAGTCCGAGCTCAAGACGCTGACCAAGCACGTCCAGTCCGCCGTCGCCGAGGGCGACGCCGAGAAGGCCCAGGCTGCCCTCAAGACCGTCACCAAGCGTCTCGACATGGCTGCCGCCAAGCATGTTATCCACAAGAACCAGGCTTCCAACCGCAAGTCCGGTCTTGCCAAGCTCGTGAACAGTATCAACGCCTAAGTTGTAAATTTCACACCACACAGATTACGCGCATACATGGAGCCTGTTTTATGGAACAGGCTCCATTTTTTGTATCGCTCGGGTAAGATAGTCCGCATGAATACTTCAATTGACATTTCCCACATCCGCAACTTCTCAATTGTTGCGCACATCGACCATGGCAAGTCCACGATCAGTGACCGTATCCTCGAGCTCACCCATACCGTCGACGAGCGCGACATGGAGTCGCAGCTGCTCGACACCATGGATATCGAGCGCGAGCGCGGCATCACGATCAAGTCCAACGCCGTCCGCGTGTCCTATGACGCCGACGACGGCGAGACGTATCAGTTCAACCTCATCGATACGCCGGGCCACGTGGACTTTACCTATGAGGTCTCGCGTTCGCTGGCCGCCTGCGAGGGCGCGGTGCTCGTCGTCGATGCCACCCAGGGTGTCGAGGCGCAGACCGTCTCCAACGCGACGCTCGCCATGAACGCCAATCTGGACATTGTGCCGGCCATCAACAAGATCGACCTGCCCTCGGCCCATCCCGATGAGGTTAAGACCGAGATCGAGGATGACCTGGCGATCCCTGCCGATGACGCCGTGTGTGTCTCGGGCAAGACCGGCGAGGGCATTCACGATCTGCTGGAGTCCATTGTCTTTTTGATCTCTCCGCCTAAGGGCGATGCAAATGCGCCGCTCAAAGCGCTCATTCTGGATTCGTACTTTGACGAGTATCGCGGCGTGGTGGCCACGGTGCGCGTCTTTGACGGCTCCATCAAAAAGGGCGATACCCTGCGCATGATGCAGGCAAAGGGCGACTTTTTGGTCGATGGCGTGGGCGTCAAGCGTCCCGCCGAGACCCCGGTTGACGCGCTGACGGTCGGCGAGGTCGGATACGTGGTCACGGGCCTGAAGGATCCCGAGGCCGTTCGCGTGGGCGATACCCTCACGTGGGCGTCGAATCCCTGCCCCGAGCCGCTTCCCGGTTACCGCGAGGCCAAGCCCATGGTCTATACGGGCCTGTTCCCGATCGATAACAAGGACTACGAGAACCTGCGTGACGCGCTCGATAAGCTGCACGTCAACGACCCGTCGTTGGTATGGGAGCCCGAGACCTCGGTGGCGCTCGGCTTTGGCTTCCGCGTGGGCTTCTTGGGCCTGCTGCACATGGAGGTCGTTAAGGAGCGCCTCGAGCGTGAGTTCAACTTGGACCTCATTGCCACGAGCCCTTCGGTCGACTATCACGTGTACAAGACCGATGGCGAGATGGTCGATGTCCGCAGCCCGCAGGACCTGCCCGAGACCACGCGTATCGAGCGCATTGAGGAGCCGTACCTCAAGGCTAAGATCATCTGCCCGCCCGAGTATACGGGTGCCGTCATGCAGCTCGCTATCGAGCACCGCGGCATTACGACCGACATGATCCATCTCACGAGCAAGTCGGTCGAGATGCGCTTTGATATGCCGCTTGCCGAGCTCATCTTGGACTTCTTTGACCAGCTCAAGAGCCGTACCAAGGGCTATGCCTCGTTGGACTACGAGTTCAACGAGTACCGTCCCTCCGAGCTCGTTAAGCTCGATATTTTGCTTTCGGGCGACGAGGTAGACGCGCTGTCGTTTATCGTCCACAAGGACAAGGCCTACGGTCTTGCCCGTGGTCTGTGCGACAAACTTAAGGAGATCATCCCGCGTCAGCTGTTCGAGGTTCCCATCCAGGGTGCTATCGGCAACAAAATCATCGCCCGTTCTACCGTCAAAGCGCGTCGCAAGGACGTTCTTGCTAAGTGCTACGGCGGCGATATCTCGCGTAAGCGCAAGCTGCTCGAGAAGCAGAAAGAGGGCAAGAAGCGCATGAAGGCCATCGGCTCGGTCGAGGTCCCGCAGGAGGCCTTTATGGCGATCCTCAAGGTGGACGAGTAGGTCTATGGCGCTTTCCGAATACAGCAAGCGGCTGCTGGGCGCCTATGCCGAGCAGCCGTTCCTTATGGCTCCCATGGCGGGCGTAACCGATCCCGCTTATCGCATCATGTGCCGCCGCCGCGGTGCCAATCTCGCCTATAGCGAGATGGTGAGCGTGGCGGGCCTTGCCTATGCCAGCAACAAGACCTGGCGCCTGGTGCTACCGGCCGACGAGGAGCAGCAGATTTGCGTGCAGCTCTTTGGCTCCAAGCCCGAGCAGTTTGCGAGTGCCGTCGCCGCCGTCGAGGAGCGTGTGGGCGATCGCCTGTCATTGATTGATATCAACATGGCCTGTCCGGCTCGCAAGGTCGTTACTAAGGGCGAAGGCTCGGCGCTTATGCGCACGCCCGACCTGGCCGAGAAGATTGTCGAGGCAGCGGTGGGCGCGGCGCATGTTCCCGTGACCGTGAAGATCCGCAAGGGTTTTTATGCCGAGGACCGCAACGCCGCAACGTTTGCCCAGATGCTTGAAGGGGCGGGCGCCTCTGCAGTTGCCGTGCACGGTCGTTGTGCCACGCAGCTCTACACCGGCCAGGCCGATTGGTCGGTTGTCGATGAGGTTGCCGACGCCGTCGAAATTCCCGTTATCGGTTCGGGCGATGTGTTCTGCGCCGAGGATGCCGCGGAGCATCTGCGCAGTTCTGGTGCCAGCGCGGTGTTTATCGCGCGCGGCATCTACGGCAATCCGTGGGTGTTCGGTGATGCTCGCGCCCTTGCGCTCGATGGCATGCCGGTGCCGGCGCGCAGCTCCGTTGAGCGCCTAGACGCCCTGCGTGAGCACCTAACGCTGACGCATGAGCTCCTGCCGCTCATGTCGCGTGCCCGTACGTACGCAAGCTGGTACTTAAAAGGCATGCCCCATGCCGCCGCTTGGCGTGCTCATGTGGTGCGCTGCTCCACGTACGAGGAGTTCATGGCGCTGGTCGATGAGATCGAGCGCGATGTGGTGGCCTGCGAGGCTGCCCTTGCCGCCGGCGAATCGGTGCCCCCTCATCCGCTGGGGGCTTAAGGGTGGCCGTTACCGCGCTGTATGCGCACGTGCCGTTTTGCGCCAAAAAGTGCCGGTACTGCGACTTTGACTCACGCAGTTTTGCTCCGTGCGACCTGAGCGCTGCGCTCGATTTCTATTTTGAGCAGTTGTTCGCGCGTCTCGATGCTTTTGGCAAGGCTGGGGCCCTTGACCAGATCCGCACCGTCTATGTTGGCGGCGGTACGCCGTCGCTGGCGGGGGAGCGCCTGGTGGAGCTGGTGCGGCGTATTCGTGCGTGGTGCGCCCCCGTTGAGTTTACCTGCGAGGCCAATCCCGAGTCGCTGACCGCCGAGCTTGCCGCTGCGCTTGCCAAGGTTGGTGTCACACGCGTCTCTCTGGGCGTGCAAACGCTCGATAACACCGAACTTACTGCCATCGGCCGTATTCACGATGCCGATCGGGCGCTCGCCGCCATCGCGACGGTTAAGGACGCTGGGCTCGATGTGTCGTGCGACCTTATGTGCGGACTTCCCGGGCAGACGGCCGCAAGCTGGCGGAGCACGCTCGATGGCGTGCTGGCGGCGGCTCCGCATCATGTGTCGGTCTACCCGCTTACGCTTGAGGAGGGGACGCCCCTTTATCGCATGGCGTGCCGCGACGAGTCGGTCGAGCCCGACGAGGATTTTCAAGCTTCGTGCATGGATGTGGCGCGTGAGCGTCTGGGTGCGGCCGGCTATCACCCGTATGAGGTGGCAAGCTATGCGCTCGACGGCCATGAGTGCGCCCATAACATTGCCTACTGGACCGGACGGGGCTACCTGGGCCTGGGTCGTTCTGCCGCGGGCATGCTCGACGCCGGGGATTTCGACCGTCTTGCAGGTTTGTTCCCCGGTGTTTCTTCTCGAGGCGTTGCGTACCGCGTGCGTCTGGTGCAACGTGACGATGACGCGACGGCGTTCGAGACTGAATATCTGTCGCAGCGTGAGGCTGCGGCTGAAGACCTGATGCTCGCTTGTCGCATGACGCGCGGTATTGCGTCCGATCTGTTGGTTCGTGCAGCTTGCGTCATCCCAACGGGCGAGCTGGCAGCTGCCTGCGATCGCGCGCTCGAATTGGGTCTTGCCACTTGGGTGCCCGAGACGCTCGGAGTCCATGAGGGACCCTTCACTTCGGCAGACGTCCTCGCGGGCCATGTCCGAGCTCGTCTGGCGCCGACACACCTGGGCTGGCTCGATGGAAATGTTCTGTTCGAGCTGTTTTGGGATCTAGCTTAGGCCGCTCGGGTAGAATTACCGGAATATATACGCTGCTGTGAGCAGGAGGTTGCCGCGCATGGCGACGATGAACGAAAAAGATTACTACGAGATTTTGGGTGTCTCCAAGGACGCCACCTCGCGTGATATTCAAAAGGCCTTCCAGCAAAAGGCCCGCAAGCTCCATCCGGACGTCAACAAAGAGCCGGATGCCGAGGAAAAGTTTAAAGAGGTTTCCGAGGCCTACGCCGTGCTTTCGGACGAGCAGAAGCGTTCGCGCTACGACGCCATGCGTTCGGGCAACCCCTTCGCCGGCGCTCCTACGGCTTCGCCCTATGGCGGCGGCTACGCCGGCAGCGCGGGCTATGGCAATCCCTTTGAGGGCGGTTTTCCCTTTGGTGGCGCCTGGGGCCAGCCGCGTCGCGGGCAGGCTGCCTACAATCCCGAGAACGGCGCCAACGTGGTCGTTGATATCAAACTCGACGCCAAGGAGGCCAAGGGCGGTGCCCGCAAGACCGTCCGCTACACGCGCTTCGATACCTGTAGCAACTGCGGCGGTTCGGGCTCCGTTTCGTCTGAGCATGCCCATACCTGCCCGAGCTGCGGTGGCCGCGGCCACATCGACGTCGACCTGTCCTTCCTGTTTGGTGCGGGTACGTTCCAGTCGGTCTGCCCCGAGTGCGGCGGTTCCGGTAAGGTCGTGGCCGACCCCTGCCCTGATTGCGGCGGCAGCGGTCGTACTCGCGTAACCTCCGAGCAGACGATTGAGTTTCCTGCCGGCACGCACGATGGCGACGAGGTCCGCATTGGCGGCATGGGTCATGCTGGCACCAACGGTGCCGCGGGCGGCGATCTGGTCGGCCGCGCCCATGTTGAGGCCGAGCGCTTGGAAGGCAAAGCTCGTACCGGTTTTTACCTGATGGGCATCGTGGCGCCGTTTTTGGTACTCTCGGCCATCTCGGGCGTGTTCTCGGCCTTTGCCATGATGTGCTTTATTCCGTTTGCCATGGGCCTGTTCATGGTGCTTTCGGACGGCGTGCTTCATCGCAGCCTGCTGTGGTGGAAGCGCAGCGCGATGCAGTTTGCCAACGGTTTTGCCAACGGCTTCATGTTCGCGCTCGTGTCGGTTTGGTTCGCGAGCTGTTCGCAACGGGCCATGCTTTCGCCGTACCAAATGCAATAACATCAAACCCTCTGTTTGCGGTCGGCCCTGCTTGGGTATAGGACGCACTGTGACAATAATGAAAGTCGGAAGGATTCGGTCGTGTCGGAAAATAGGGATTACTACGAGGTGCTTGGCGTCGACAGGGATGCCGACGCGCGGACGATTAAGCGTGCGTTTCTAAAGAAGGCCCGTACCGTACATCCGGATGTTTCGGACGACCCCGAGGCCGAGGCCAAGTTCAAGGAGCTCAACGAGGCCTATTCCGTTCTTTCCGATGAGCAGAAGCGTGCTAGCTACGACCGTTACGGCACTGCCGACGGCCCTGGTGGTTCGGGCTACGTCGATATCAACGATATCTTTGGTGGCATGGGCATGGACGACTTGTTCTCGTCGTTCTTTGGCGGCGGTGCCGGCGGTGGCGCCCGCAGCCGTCGTGAGCGTCGTCGCGGACGTGATATGGCCATCTCGCTTTCGGTGACGCTCGAGGAGGCGGCGCTCGGCTGCAAAAAGACGATCAGCTATGACCGCCTTGCTCCTTGCGAGGACTGCAACGGCACCGGTAGGGCAGAGGGCGCACAGGAAAAGCAGTGCGGCCGATGCCACGGTACGGGCTATGTCACGACGGTTCAGCGATCGTTTTTGAGCCAGGTTCAGTCCTCTTCGCCTTGCCCCGACTGCCATGGCGAGGGCACGGTCATCGACCATCCCTGCGAGACCTGCGACGGTCAGGGCCGCACGCCTTCGCACGAAAAGATCGACATCGATATTCCCGCCGGCGTTTCGACCGGTCGCCAGCTGCGCGTGAGCGGCTTTGGCGAGGCCGGCCTTCGCGGCGAGCCTTCGGGCGACCTGATTGTCAACGTGCGCGTTGCCGACCATGAGCGCTTTAAGCACAACGGGGACGACCTGTACCTGGTGAGCGATATCTCGATTGCGCAGGCTGCGCTCGGCTGCGAGATCGAGGTCGAGGGCATTATGCCCGACGAGGTCGTTAAGGTGACGGTTCCCGCCGGCGCCCAGTACGGCGACACCGTGAGCGTCAATAATTACGGCATGCCGCGCATTGGCGGTGGCGGTTCGCGTGGCCGCCTGATCGTGCAACTGCGCGTGGTCGTTCCCACCAATCTTTCCAATAAGCAGCGCGAGCTGCTCCGTGCTTTTGCCGATGAGATGGGCGATGACGTCGCTTCCGGTAAGAAGTCGGTGACCGACCGTATCAAGAGTGCCCTCGACGATATCCTCGATTAAGGAGCCCGCGTGCTCGCACCCCATATTTCCGTCGTCAACCTCGGCTGCCGTGTCAACCGGGTTGAGTCTGACCGTATCACTGCCGATCTTATGCGCTTGGGCTTTGCTATTGTGGAGCCCCAGGATGCCGATCTGATCGTCATTAACACTTGTGCCGTTACGGGCGAGGCCGAGGCCAAGACCCGTAAGGCCGTCCGTCATGCGCTGGCCCATCCAAACGAGCCCTATGTGGTCGTGACCGGATGCGTGGTCAATTTGCATCCCGAGGAGCTGTCGGAGCTTTCGGATCGCGTGATTGCCGAGCCGTCCAAGATAGATGTCGCCGAACGTGTATGCGAGGTGCTGGGTGTTGAGTCCGATAGCGTTCCCGCCTGCAGCGATGGCGAGGTGGTCGATGCGCTCGGTCGCTCTCGCCTGGGCGTGAAGATTCAGGATGGCTGCAACCATCGCTGCACCTATTGCATTGTGTGGAAGGCGCGCGGCCCCGAGCGCTCCGTGCCCGTCGAGTCCGTGCTCGAGCAAGTTCGCGAGGCCCAGGAGGCCGGCGTGCCCGAGGTGGTGCTGACCGGTGTGAACCTGGGTGCCTACGATGGCAAGAGCGCGACCGACGAGCACGTCGAAATCGATGAGCTGCTCGAGGCCATCATGGAGCGCACGTCTATTCCGCATGTGCGCATTTCCTCGGTCGAGCCCATGGATATCTCCGAGCGCCTGCTTAAGGTTATGGCGCGCTTTCCGCAGCGTATCGCCCCGTTTTTGCACCTGCCCGTGCAGTCCGGCTGCACGGCGACCCTGCATCGCATGGGCCGTCCCTATAGTGCGGAGGCCTTTGAGGACACGGTGCGTATGATTCGCGCCAATCTGCCGCAGGCGTCACTTTCTTGCGACGTTATTGTCGGCTTCCCTGGCGAGACGGACGAGGAGTTCGAGGAGTCGCTGGCGCTGTGCCGCCGTGTGGGTTTCTCGCGTATGCACGTGTTCCGCTACAGCAAGCGTCCCGGTACCCTTGCTGCCGACATGCCCGACCAGGTTCCGCCCGAGGTTATGGCCGAGCGCAGCCGCCGTATGCGGGCCGCTGCACAGGAGCTCGCTATTGCCGACGCTCGCCGTCGCGTGGGCACGGTCGAGCGTGCCGTGCTCGAGTATGGCGACAACCTGACGCTCGGCTCGTTCCATCATGCCCGTCTTGACGATACCTGTGGACTTACAGCCCCGTGCCTGCTCGATGTTGCTATCATCGGAGTCGATGATTCCGGCTTGGTCCATGCACGCAGGGAGGTTCATGGAAGCCTCGAAGATTAGACTTACCGTTCCCGAGGGGATTGATCCCTCGCGCGTTTTGGGCGCCGGCGACGGCGTCCTTCGTGCGCTCGAGAGTTTGGTTCGCGCTCATGTGGTCGCCCGTGGCGATAGCATCTCCGTGAGCGGCGACCCGGACGAGGTCGAACTCGTGGCGCGCTTTTTCGAGCACGCTTTTTGCGAGGCGGCCGCCGGGCGCACGCTGTCTGCCGACGATGTCTCTCGCTGCCTGGCCGTCTTGCGCGACGGTGAGCACGAGGCTACGTCGCTTCGCGATGACGTGCTGCTTTCGTATCGCGGCCGCGTCATTCGCCCCAAGACGCTCGGCCAAAAGCGCTATGTGGATGCCATCCGCACGCATACCATCACGTTTGGCCTGGGTCCTGCCGGCACCGGTAAGACCTATCTGGCCATGGCGCTCGCCGTTGCCGCGCTCAAGCGTCACGAGGTGGGCCGTCTGATCTTGACGCGTCCGGTTGTCGAGGCGGGGGAGAATCTGGGCTTTTTGCCCGGCACCCTCGAGGAAAAGATCGATCCCTACATGCGTCCGCTTTACGACGCCCTTTTTGACATGATGGATCGCGAGCGCACCGATGAGCTTATGGAGCGCGGCGTGATCGAGATCGCCCCGCTTGCCTACATGCGCGGCCGCACGCTGAGTGATGCCTTCGTGGTGCTCGACGAGGCACAAAATACCACGCCCGAGCAGATGAAGATGTTCCTGACGCGCCTGGGCTTCAACTCCAAGTTCGTGATTACCGGCGACCTGAGCCAGCGTGACCTGGTGGGTCGTCGTGGTGGCTTGGCGGATGTCGAGAAGATTTTGGGCCGTGTCGATGATGTCGCATTTTCGCACCTCGAGCGCGCCGACGTGGTGCGCCATGCCTTGGTGGGACGTATCGTCGAGGCATACGATACTTATGATGATGTGCGCGAGAAGCGCGTACGTGACCGAAAGGAGTCCCGTTGAGTGTATTGATCAGCAACGATGCCGAGCTCGATACGCTGCTCGACGCGCAGGAGGTGGAGCACATCTGCGAGGTTGTGCTTGCCGCCGAGGGCGTTGAGCGTGAAGTCGAGATTTCCCTTTCGTATGTCGACGAGGACGAGATGCACGAGCTCAACCACGAGTGGCGCGGTATCGACCGCACCACCGATGTGCTCTCGTTTGAATGCGACTCGGCCTTTGACGAGGATATTCCCGCCGACGAGACGCTCGAGCTCGGCGATATCATCTTGGCCCCGCAGGTTATTGCCCGTCAGGCCCCCGGTTTTGGCAATAGCCCCGCTGACGAGTGTCGTCTGATGCTCGTACACGGCATGCTGCACCTGCTGGGCTATGACCATATCGAGGACGACGAGGCCGAGGTCATGGAGGCCCGCGAGGACGCCATCCTGCGCGATCTGGCGCTCGAGCGCGGCGAGGACCCCAAGCTAGTCCACGTCGGCCCCATCACCAACCACGCCCACGACTAGGAGCCGTCTATGATTCCCGGATCGAACAAGGACCATCCGTCCTTCTTAAAGTCGTTTTCTTACGCTATGGAGGGCTTCGTCACCGCCGTCAAGACCGAGCGCAACATTAAGGTAATGCTCGTGGCGGGCGTGTGCACCGTCATTGCAGGCTGCATCGTGGGGCTCGACATTGCCGAGTGGGCCACGATTATCATCTGTTGCGGCCTGGTGATCCACGGCGAGCTTTGCAATACCGCCATGGAGGCCATCGTCGACCTGGCGACCCAGGAGCTCCATCCGCTGGCCAAGCGTGCGAAGGACATCGCCGCCGCCTCCGTATACGTTCTTTCCATCACCGCCGCGATTGTGGGCTTGCTGGTATTTGCCCACGCGCTCGGCTTTATTTAGAAAGGGATTCCCATGTCCGACAATATGCAGCTTGCCGATGAGATTTTGGACGACGAGTCCCTGGACGCGGTGGATACCGAGGAGCTCGAGGATGTCGAGGAGTTCGACCCGTTTGAGGGTATGAGCGACGAGGAACTCGACGCCCTGTGCGACGAGGACGACAACCTCGCGGGCTTTGGTGACGTTGAGCCCGGTTTCCGCAGCGGCTTTGTGGCCCTGGTCGGTCGTCCCAACGCTGGCAAGTCTACGCTGCTTAATGCCTGCTATGGCAAAAAGGTCGCCATCACCTCGCCAGTGGCCCAGACGACCCGCCGCCGCATGCGCGCCGTCGTCAACCGCCCCGGCTACCAGCTGGTCTTTGTCGATACCCCCGGTATTCATAAGCCCAAGGACGGCTTGGGATCCGAGCTCAACAAGAGCGCGTTGTTCGAGCTGAACGATGTCGATGTCGTCGCGTTTTTGATTGATGCCACCAAACCGATCGGCAGGGGAGACGCCTGGGTTGCCGAGCGCGTCAGATGCGCTCGTTGCAAGAAGGTCCTGGTGCTCACCAAGGCCGATGAGGCCGACCCCGCACAGGTCATGGAGCAGCTTAAGGCAGCCCACGAACTCATGGAATATGACGACGAGATTGTGACGTCGTCGGTCAAGAACTTCAACGTCGATGCATTTATCGAGACCGTTGCGCACTTTTTGCCTGAGGGTCCGCGTTGGTTCCCCGAGGACATGGGTACCGACGCTTCCGATGAGACGCTCGTTGCCGAGTTTGTACGCGAGAAGGTCTTGCGCCGCACCCGTGATGAGATTCCGCACTCCGTTGGCGTGATCTGCGATGCGCTCGAGCAGACCAAGAAGGTGCTGCGCGTGCACGCCACCATTTACGTCGAGCGCGAGGGCCAAAAGGGCATCATCATCGGTAAGGGCGGCGAGATGATCAAGCATATCGGTATCGACGCCCGTCGCGATCTTGAGCGCATCTTTGGCACGCAGGTCTTTTTGGAGCTGGACGTGAAGGTCAAGGCCGGCTGGCGTGACGACGAGGCCCAGATTCGCCGCTTTGGCTACAACGCCGAGGACTAAGGACGCGCGGCGCGCATGGCAGGCTCCCGGACATATCGCACCAAGGTGCTCGTCCTCGACAAGACGAAGCTCAAAGAGACCGACCTGATCTTGACGATGCTTGACGAGCGGGGACGGCAGGTTCGTGCAGTGGCAAAGGGCGCCCGCAAACCCGGCGGACGCCTGGCTGCGCGCTGCGAGCTGTTCTGTACGGTCGATATGCTGCTCGCACATGGACGGTCACTCGACGTGGTTTCTCAGGCCGAGCTTATGGAGGCGCCGCTCGGCGCTGCGCCCGATTACGAGACGACCTGCGCCGCAAGCGCGATCGCCGAGGTCGCGCGCGTGTGCTCGTTCGAGGACGCCGAGGACCCGTTTACCTTTGCCATAACGCAGCGAGCGCTTGCCCTGGTGGGCAGCGGGCTTGACACGGCACATATGGACCTACTTGTGGCGGCATATGTCTTTAAGCTGCTATCGCACGTTGGCTATCGTCCCGATTTTTCGGCCTGCGTGCTGTGCGGAGACCCCATGCTGTCGTATTTTTCAGCCCAGGCGGGCGGTCTCATGTGCGGGTCGTGCGCGTCGAGCGTTCCAGGTGCCGAACTGGTGTCGACCGGTGAGACCGCATGGCTGCGCGCCCTCATGTCCATGACCTTCGATGCGCTCATGGCCGAGCGAATCGACCCGCATACGGCGGCATTCCTGCTCGGGCTTTCGCATGTTTGGGCTGCGACGCACACCGATCAGCGCCTCCGCGCGATGGAATTCATGTTGGGTCGGTGATGATGCGCAGGCGCGGGCTGCTTGTGGTAACATACCGACCTGTTGGTACCTCGACCTTGGTTGTTCGCTCCACCGGCGGCTTCCCAGTCCGAGGCGAATCGAGTCGCCCGTGGGCGACGCAAAACGAAAGGTGAAACAATGACTGTTTCCAAAGAGCGCAAGGCGGAGCTGACTGCCCAGTTCGGTAACACCCCGGTCGACACCGGCAACCCCAAGGTTCAGGTCGCCATCCTGTCCGAGCGCATCAAGGAGCTGACCGAGCACATGAAGTCCCACCAGAAGGACTTCCACACCCGTCGTGGCCTGCTCATGCTCGTCGGCCGTCGTCGTCGTCTTCTCTCCTACATCAAGAAGAACGACATCGTCGAGTACCGTGAGCTCATCAAGGCTCTGGGCATCCGCGACAACATCCAGTAGGATTTGTACATGCTAAGAGCGTCCTGCGCAGCGGGGCGCTCTTTTTGTGTAAGGGCGCGAACAATCACGCTCTGAAGCGTGGCGGGGGCAGGGGGCCCGCGTCACATGAGAAGCCCGCAGACAAGGGGTCTGCGGGGTTAAGGAGAACAATGACACTCGTATCCAAGAACTTTGAGCTGTACGGCAAGACCTACACCTTTGAGTCGGGCGAGCTTGCCAAGCAGGCCACCGGCGCCTGCCTGGTCAAGCAGGGCGACACCACGATGCTCGACACCGTGGTCGTCTCCAAGGAGCGCAAGAACTACGACTTCTTCCCGCTGACCGTCGACTTCAACGAGAAGATGTACGCAGCCGGCCGCATCCCGGGTGGCTACCTCAAGCGTGAGGGCCGTCCCAGCGAGAAGGCCACGCTCACGGCCCGCATGATCGATCGCCCGATTCGCCCGAGCTTCCCGGACGGCTTCCGCAACGAGGTGCACATCGTCGCCACCTCGCTCGTCGCCGACCAGGTCAACCCCTTTGACGTCATCAACGTCATGGGTGCTTCCCTGGCAATGACGCTCGGCGGCGTGCCCTTCGAGGGCCCGCTTGCCTGCGTGCGCATCGGCCGTAACGTGGAGACCGGCGAGTTTATCGTCAACCCCACCTATGAGGAGCGCGAGAACTCCGACCTGGACCTGGAGCTGGGCGGCTCTGCCGACTTCATCTCGATGGTCGAGGCCGGCGCCGAGGAGATCTCCGAGGACGACATGCTCGCCGCCATGAAGTTTGGCCAGGAGGCCCTTGCCGCCTTCTGCCAGGCCCAGGACGAGTTCGTCGCCGAGTGGGAGCAGGTTAACGGCCCCATCGTCAAGAAGGAGTACCCGCTCGACCAGCCCGTCGAGGAGGTCCAGGAGCGCATCTTCGCCCACTACGACGAGATGGCAGCCGCCCTTCGCGACGCCGACAAGCTCTCCCGTATCGGTAAGGTCGAGGCTCTGAAGGAGTCCATCCGTGCCGAGTTCACCGAGGAGGAGCAGGCCGCTTGGGAGCGCGAGATCCCCGTGGCGCTCAAGAAGCTCGAGAAGAAGGCCATGCGCACCATGGTCGTCGAGACCGGCGAGCGCGTCGACGGCCGTGCCGCCGATGAGATCCGTCCCATCATGGTGAAGGACAACTATCTGCCGCTCGTTCACGGCTCCGGCCTGTTCCAGCGCGGTCAGACCCAGGTGCTCTCGGTTCTTTCGCTCGGCATGCTCAACGAGGGCCAGCGTCTGGATACCATCGAGCCCACCGAGGGCAAGCGCTATATGCATCACTACAACTTCCCGCCGTTCTGCACCGGCGAGACCGGCCGCATGGGCAGCCCCAAGCGCCGCGAGATCGGCCACGGCGACCTGGCCGAGCGCGCTCTGCTTCCGGTGCTTCCCGACGAGAACGAGTTCCCCTACGCCATCCGCGTGGTCTCCGAGGTCATGGAGTCCAACGGCTCCTCTTCGATGGCTTCGACCTGCGGCTCCACGCTCGCCCTTATGGACGGCGGCGTGCCCATTAAGCGCCCGGTCTCCGGTATCGCCATGGGCCTGATCCAGGAGGAGGGCAAGACCGTGGTACTGTCCGACATCCAGGGTCTCGAGGACTTCCTGGGCGACATGGACTTTAAGGTCACCGGCACCACCGAGGGCATCACCGCCCTGCAGATGGACAACAAGGCCACCGGCCTCACCTTCGACATCCTGGCCCGCGCTCTGCAGCAGGCCAAGGAGGGTCGCGCCTTCATCCTGCAGAAGATGCTCGATGTGATCCCCGAGCCGCGCCACACCACACGCAGCACCGCTCCGCGCATCGTTTCCATCCAGGTTCCGACCGACAAGATCCGCGACGTCATCGGTTCCGGCGGTAAGGTCATCCGCGGTATCCAGGACGAGACCGGCGCCTCGGTCGACATCCAGGAGGACGGCACCGTCTTTGTCGGCGGCACCGGCGAGTCCGTCGACCAGGCCGTCGAGCGTATCAAGCTCATCATCAAGGTTCCCGAGCCGGGCGAGGAGTACACCGGTCGCGTGGTCTCCATCCAGCCCTTCGGCGCCTTCGTCAACCTGCTGCCCGGTAAGGACGGCCTGCTGCACATCTCCCGCGTCGCCAAGGGCCGCGTTGAGAAGGTCGAGGACGTCCTCAACGTGGGCGACGAGGTCAAGGTCGTCGTCATCGAGGTCGATGATCGCGGCAAGATCTCGCTCGATCGTCTTGACAAGCCCGAGGCCCCGGCTCGCGCCGAGGGTGCCTCCGAGGGTGACGGCGAGCACTTCCAGCGCCGTGAGCGTCCGCGTCGCGAGCGCTCCGAGCGCAGCGACCGTCCGCGCCGTCCCGGCGACAACGGAGGCCGCAAGCCCCGCCGTCACCACGACGCCGAGTAACAGCCGCACATAAGCAGCTCAGAAAGGGCGACTCCGCACTGGGGTCGCCCTTTTTGCTTGCGCGCGGGGGCGGCGCATATGAAGTTTCCTGCTCTACAGTCCTGCGCAAGACGGAAAGCACATTAAGTGCTTT
>DBGEDL010000077.1:0-64583 GCA_048375035.1 Collinsella sp. | reverse complement strand
CTCTTCTTGGGGCATCGCCTTTCCTTCCATTCGTCACCTTCATTACTCCAACGACGAATTCTAGGCGGTGTCCCCTCCCTTTCAAGAAAGAGAAGAGGCGGGGCATGCCCCGCCTCTTACACCACATCTCTGCGCGCTACCCGCGTGTAAGCCGTGAAAACGGCATTTGGGGCTGTTTTGGCTGTTACTAAAAGGGTAACAGTACTCATATTTGCCATTTTTTGCCCACGGGGCCTCGAAGGGGCTGTCAATCAGGTCCCAGGGGAGGCGGTTTGAGGGCCGCAGAGCAAAAACGGGGGCGCAGGTTGTCCTGCGCCCCCGTTCTCGGGCGTTATTCGTTCCCCGCGGCAGAATTTACGCCGCCTCGTCGAACTGCGAGTTGTACAGGTCGGCGTAGAAGCCGCCCTGGGCGAGCAGCTCGTCGTGCGTGCCCTTCTCGACGATGTCGCCGTCGCGAATCACCAAGATTACATCGGCGTTGCGAATCGTGGACAGGCGGTGCGCGATGACAAAGCTGGTGCGTCCCTGCATCAGCGCATCCATGGCGCGCTGAATGAGTTCCTCGGTACGGGTATCCACGTTGGAGGTTGCCTCGTCCAGAATCAGCGCCGGACGGTCGGCCAAAATGGCGCGGGCGATGGTCACGAGCTGGCGCTGGCCCTGCGAGAGGTTAGTGCCCTCCTCGTTGATCATAAAGTCGTAGCCGCCGGCGAGCGTGTGGATGAAGTGGTCGCAGCGCGCGGCGCGTGCGGCCGCCTCGACCTCGGCATCGCTCGCATCGGGACGTCCATAGCGGATGTTCTCGCGGATGGTGCCGTTAAACAGCCAGGTATCCTGCAACACCATGGCAAACTCGCCGCGAAGCGCCGCGCGGTCCCAGTCGCGCACATCGACGCCCTCGACACGCAGCGAGCCGCCGTCCACGTCGTAGAAGCGCTGCAGCAGCTTAATGAGCGTGGTCTTGCCGGCGCCGGTGGGGCCGACGATGGCGATGGTCTGGCCGGGCTGCGTCTCGCAGCTAAAGTCGTGGATGATGATCTTGTCGGGCGTGTAGCCAAACTTGACATGGTCAAACACCACGTGGCCGGGGCGCTTCTCGGGAATCTGCGCGTCGGCCTTCTGCTCCTCCTCGGGCGCGGCTAGGAACTCAAAGACGCGCTCGGTGGCGGCTGCCATCGACTGCATCGTGTTGCTCACGTTGCCCAGTTGCTGCACGGGCTGCGTAAAGTTGCGAACGTACTGGATAAAGCTCTGGATGTCGCCGGGCGTGGCATTGCCGGTCAGCGCGAGCTGCGCGCCCACCACGACGACGCCCACGTAGCCCATGTTGCCCACCAAGCTCATAAGCGGCATCATCAGGCCCGACAGGAACTGCGAGCGCCAGCCACTAATAAAGAGGCGGTCGTTTTGACGGTCGAACTCTTCAATCGAGGCCTCGGCGCGGTCGAACACCTGAATGACGTTCTGGCCGGCAAAGTCCTCCTCGATAATGCCGTTGACGGCGCCCAGAACCTGCTGTTGCTCGCGGAAGTACGGCTGCGAGAAGTGAATCATCACGGTCAGGATAATCGCGGCGGCCGGCAGCGTGAGCACGGTGACGCCGGTAAGCGGCAGGCTGATCGAAAGCATCATGACGAGCACGCCGATAATCTGCGTCACCGACGTGATGAGCTGTGTCACGCTCTGGTTGAGCGACTGACCCAGCGTATCGACGTCGTTGGTGATGCGGCTGAGCACGTCTCCCTTGCTGTGGCCGTTGAAGTAACTCATCGGCACGACGGCAATCTTGGCGGCGATTTCCTTGCGCATGCGGTAGCAGATCTTTTGCGTGACGCCGGTCATGAGCCAGCCCTGGACCAGGCTGCAGACAGAGCTCGCCAGATACAGGCAGAGCAAAAAGCCGAGCGTCTTGGCGATCCAGTCAAAGTCAACGTCGCCGGTGCCGTTGACCTTGGCGACCAGGCCTTCGAACAGCTTGGTCGTAACCTGGCCGAGCACCTTGGGTCCCACAATGTTAAAGATGACCGAGCACACGGCAAAGGCGACGGCGGCAAACACGGCAATCTTGTGCTGGCCGATATAGCCGAGCAGCTGCCTCATGGTGCCCTTAAAGTCCTTGGCCTTTTCGCCGCGACGCATGCCGCCCATGCGGCCCATGGGACCACGCTGGCGGGTGGGCTTGGGAATCTGAGTCTTGGTCTCGTCTGCCATTAGCGCTCGCCTCCTTCCATGACGGCTGCAATTTCTTCTTGGGTAAGCCCCAGCTCCTCGGCGGAAAGCTGCGACTGCGCGATCTCCAGGTACGCCGGGCAGCTGCGCAGCAGCTCCTCGTGCGTGCCGGTGCCCACTACGTGGCCGTCGTCGAGCACGATGATCTGGTCGGCGTGCATGATGGTCGCGATGCGCTGGGCCACGACCACGAGCGCGGCGTCGGTAACGTTTTTGGCCAGCTCCTCGCGTAGGCGCGCGTCGGTCTTGTAGTCGAGGGCACTAAACGAGTCATCGAACACCACGACCTCGGGCTTTTTGGCCAACGCGCGGGCGATGGCCAGACGCTGGCGCTGACCACCCGAAACATTGGAGCCGCCCTGGCTGATGGGGGAGTCGTAGCCGCCCTCGCGCTCGGCGATAAAGTCCTCCGCCTGGGCGACGCGTGCTGCCTGGCGCATATCCTCGTCACTCACCATGTCGCCGGCAAACTTGAGGTTGCTCTCGACGGTACCCGAGAACAGACGACCCTGCTGCGGAATATAACCGATGCGGCGGCGCAGCTCAGAGAGGGTCATGTCGCGCACGTCGATGCCGTCGAGCGAAATGCTGCCGCCCGTGACGTCGTACAGGCGCGGAATCAACTGTACAAGCGTGGACTTGCCCGAACCCGTTGAGCCAATAATGCCGAGCATCTGGCCGGCGTGCGTGGTGAAGTTTACGCCGCTAATGACGTCGGCGCGGGCATCGGGATACTGGAAGCTCACGTCACGGAAGGTGAGCTCACCGCGCGGCGCGCTGGCAGCAGGCAATTTGGGTGAGACAGGGTCGTTGATGCTCGTGGGGCAGGTGATGACCTCTTCCACGCGCTCGGCTGCGACCTCGGCACGGGGCAGGATGACCGAAACCATGGTGAGGATCATAAACGCCATGACGATCTGCATGGTGTAGGAGATAAACGCCATCATGTTGCCGACCTGCATCACGCCGTCGGACACGCCCTGCGCGCCAAACCAGACGATAAGCACGGTGATGCAGTTCATGACGAGCATCATGAGCGGCATCATAAAGCTCATGGCGCGGTTGGTGTAGAGCTGTGTGGTCATCAGGTCGAGCGAAGCCTTGTCAAAACGCTCGAGCTCATGCTCTTCGCGGTTGAACGAACGGATAGGCATAAGGCCGTCGAGCAGCTCGCGGGCGGTAAGGTTCACACGGTCCACAAAGCTCTGCATCTTTTTGAACTTGGGCATGGTGAGGCCCATAAGCACGCCGACGACGGCCGAGACCGCGATGATGGCCACGGCGATGGTCCACTCTAGGCCGGTATGGTTGGCCAGGACGCGCATGACGGCGACGATGCCCATGACGGGGGCCATCAGGCACATGCGGATAAACAGGGTTGCGGCCATCTGGATCTGCTGAATGTCGTTGGTGCAGCGGGTAATGAGCGAGGCCTGGCTAAACTTGCCCACTTCGGCCGGCGAGAAGTGCATAACCTTGTTGAAGGTCTCGCGACGCAGGTCGCGGGCGATGGAGCAGGCGGTGCGCGAAGCCACGGCACCGGTCAGGATGGTGGCGACGAGCGACACCAGGCACAGCCCAAACATAGTGGTCGCCATGCGGCTCAGGTAGGCGTTCTGCACATCGGCGGGGTCGATGCCCTGTGCCTTGTACTCGTCCTGTACATAGCTCACGGCGCGTTGGGTCACGATGGAGCCCGACATGGAACCCATTTTGTCCGCCATATCGTTGGCGCCCTCGACGAGCTTGCCCTGATCGATAAGACCGCCTTCAACGCCTAGGCGCAGGCTCTTCATGGTGATCTTGCCGCCGTCGGCGTCGATCTGCTTTTGCATGCTCTGCGCCGCTGCGGCCTTCTGCTGCATCTCGGCGAGCTGCTCGGGCGTCATTGCCGCCATCTGCTCGGGGGTGGGCATGGCCTGAGCGCCGCTGTTGTCTTTCTCACCGGACGTGCCCATCATGTCGCCCATGGAGTCGGCATCGATGCCCTGGTTGAACGAAAGGACGACGGTCTCAGGCAGGCTCATGATGTCGGCAATCTTGCCGCCGTCGGCGCGCTCCTCCTCGGTGCCCTTGTACGTTCGAATGCCGTTTTTGTCAGCCTTGCTAAACACGGCCTCCACAGCCTTGGCGTCCTTGGCGCTCATAAAGAGTTCGAGGTCGTCGAGCGATTCGGCGCGGATGGTGTCGGGTACGGGCGAGGCGATACCGCCTTGCTGCACGCCCACGTCGACGATATCGCTCATATAGGTAGGCAGTGCCAGGTCGGCGTTGCAGCTGATTACGATGAGTACGATAGCTGTGAACAGTGCCAGGATATGCTTTTTAAAGAGCTTGAGAATCCTCACTCGGCATCTCTCCTTTCTTGATTGCGGTCGATAATTTCGTTGGCACGTCTAAGAAGGCGCACCATCTCTTGGGTATCTGTTTCGCCGAGCTGCTCGAGGAAAGCCGCGGTGCGGTCCTCGAATTCCCGGCGTTTGATTTCGAGATCCTGGAATCCCTTGTCGGTCACTATGACGTGTACGCGACGACGGTCGGTCTTTGAGTGCTCACGCTCAACCCAACCCTTGGCTTCGAGAGCGCGTAGGATATTGGCGATGCGGGCGTTCGAGACCCAGGCGCGATCGGCGAGTTCGCTCGGCGTGAGCGAACCGCCAGCGAGCATAAGGGCGCGCATGACAGCCATCTCGCCGCTGAGAGCTTTGTCCACAAAGCGCGAAACGCGCTGGTAAATGCCGCCAAACTCGGTAAGGAGCTGACTCCCAAGCTCATGGAAATCGGTATCTTCCACCGAAAACCCCTAACACTAGAAACTATTTTCGGTGAAAGATGATACCCCCATACGCGGGCCTCATACAGTGGGCAATATAAAGAGCGCATAAAGACTTAAAATCATTCAATTGCTGAAGCGTTTTAAAGAACTATCATGCACGCGGTTAGGCGAGGGGTTGTCACCACCATGACGACTGGGACTCATATAATCGCCACGTGCGATGCTCCAACTTCCCGCAAGGAGACACCTTACATAAAGGGGGATGGAGTCATGGCATTTGACTTCACGGGCAAGACCGCGATCGTTGCCGGTGGCACTCAGGGCATTGGCCTCGAGATTGCCAAGGGTATCGTTGCGGGCGGCGGACACGTCGCGCTCATCGCAAGGAACGCTGCTAAGGGCGAGGCCGCTGTGGCCGAGCTTGGCGAGGGCAACAAGTTCTATCAGCTCGATGTCGCCGATGCACCCAAGGCGCGCGAGACCGTCGAGCAGATTTTCACCGATCTGCCGCAGACCAACATCCTGATTAACTGCGCTGGCGTCATCAGCACCAAGAAGTTCGACGAGATCGATGACACCGAGTGGCGCCGTACCATCGACATCAACCTCAACGGCACCTTTACCATGATGAACGCCGTGTACCCGCACTTTAAGGCGGCCCATGCCGGCACTATCGTCAACGTGAGCTCTGTTGCTGGCAAGATCGGCGGCGGCCTGCTCGGCACCGCGGCTTACGCGAGCTCCAAGGCCGGTGTTAACGGTCTAACCAAGGCAGTCGCCAAGGAAGGCGGCAAGTTTGGCGTTCGCTGCAACGCTGTATGCCCGTCGCTCACGCTTACCGATATGACCTCGATCCTCTCTGACGAGAACTCTCAGCGCATCATCAACGGTATTCCTCTGGGCCGCGCCGCCCAGGCCAGCGAGCCTGCGCAGATGGTGCTGTTCTTCGCTTCCGACCTCGCCAGCTTCGTGAACGGCGAGATCGGTGACTGCGACGGTGGCATCGTTCTGGACGGGTAATACTCCGCGACGATTATTCGGCGACGGCTCCTGCGACTCGGGACCGTCGCCTTCTTTCTGATATAGGCGCATGCGGCTACGATTCGCATGCATCCAAAGGAGATATATATGAGTGAATCGACTGCGGTGGAGGCGCCGGCGGCAAAGGAGCCGTTCTTTAAGATGTCCTCCATCCCGGGCGCCAATATCTTGGTGCCGCTTCTGTTGGGCTGTCTGCTCAACACGCTATTCCCCGACCTGTTCAAAACGCTCGGCAGCTTTACGCTTGGCATGACCCAGCAGGGCGCTGGCCCGCTCGTGGGCGCTTTTTTGCTTATCGTCGGTACGACGATTTCGTTTAAGAGTGCTCCTGCCGCCGCTGCCCGCGGCGCCATCATCATCGCCGTCAAGCAGATCGTGGTCGTTGCCATGTCGCTGCTCATCCTTTATGTGTTCAACGACAACTTGTTTGGCATCTCTGCCATGGTGATGCTGGCGGCTTGCACCGGCGCCAACAACGCTATGTACGCTGGTCTGATGGGCACCATGGGCAATGAGGCCGAGCGTGGCGCTGTCGCCATCACCACGCTGGTTGTCGGCCCTCCGGTCACGATGATCGTGCTCGGCGCTGCCGGCCAGGCTCCGATCGGCTGGTCGCTCGTGGGCGCCATCCTGCCGATCGTTGTCGGCATTATTCTGGGCAACCTCTTCCCCAGCTTTAAGAAGATGATGGCGCCGGCACTTTCCGCCGTCATCGTGCTCGTCTTCTTTGCCATGGGCTCGACCATGACCTTTGGCCAGCTCATTAATGGCGGTCTTCCCGGTATTCTGCTCGGCGTGATCTGCTCGGTGGTCTTTGCAATTCCCGTCATCGCGGTCGATAAGCTCACGGGCGGTACGGGTGTCGCAGGTGCGGCCATTTCGAGCTGCGCCGGAGCCAATGTGGCCACGCCTGCTGCCATGGCAAGCGTCAACGAGGCCATGTACGGCGGTGCGGTGCTCGCGACGGCTACGGCACAGGTTGCTGCCTGTGCAATCGTGACGGCTATTTTGACCCCGCTGGTCACCAGCTGGTGCTACAAGCATTTTGAGGGCCAGGGCAACGGCGATAGCAAGGCTACGACCGGCAAGGCCGCCTCAGCCGCCTAATGCCAAGCGGCAATCAAAGCTAAAAACTAGCTACGCCACAGGGCGGCCACGGGGGATCCCGTGGCCGCCCTGCAGTTTCTGTAGGGTCTCTGGGACACTTTATCCTGCTAAAGCTGGCATAACAGCTAGAGCGAACGTCGTACAAAGGCAAGGAAAAATAACATACAAATCGGTGAACGGTAGTTGTTCGCGCTCGCATTTCCTGCGGGTTTGTAAAAAACGCCATTATGATATAAAAAAAGAAACATATAACAGCCCAGATGGAGAGGGTCGCTATGTTATCCTTCTCAAACGGGTGAAATCTTGGGTTTTGGGTTGTAGTTCCAAGGTGGATAAACGTTTTCCCTGCACCAACGTGTGGTGAAGAACGGAAGAAGCCGGTAGTGCAAGCCGAACATTCAAGAATTCAGTAAGCAGCGGTGTGAGAGAGCGCCGCATTACACGTAACTAGGAGCGTGGTTACACAATGCAGGAGGCATGGGAAGGCTTCAAGGAAGGCATCTGGACGGGAGAGGTTGACGTCCGAGACTTCATCCAGAAGAACTACACCCCCTACGAGGGCGACGAGTCGTTCCTCGCCGGCCCGACTGAGCGTACCAAGGAGCTGTGGGGCGAGGTTCTCGACCTGCTGCTCAAGGAGCGCGAGCAGGGCGGTGTCCTCGATATGGACACCAAGACCGTCACGGGCATCGTGAGCCATCCCGCTGGCTACATCGATAACGCCCATCGCGAGAAGGAGACTATCGTCGGTCTTCAGACCGACAAGCCGCTCAAGCGCGCGCTGCACGTCAACGGCGGTATCCGCATCGCTTGCCAGGCTGCCAGCCAGCACGGCTACAAGGTCGACGAGAACGTTGTCGAGCGCTACACCTTCGAGCGCAAGACCCACAACGCTGGCGTCTTCGATGTCTACACCCCCGAGATGCGTGCTTGCCGCTCGGCTCACATCATCACCGGTCTGCCCGATGGCTATGGCCGCGGCCGCATCATCGGCGACTACCGTCGTGTTGCCCTGTACGGCGTCGACTACCTGATCAAGGACAAGGAGGCCCAGAAGGCTTCCACCCCGACGGTCATGACCGCCGACAACATCCGCGATCGCGAGGAGCTGCAGGAGCAGATCCGCGCCCTCGGCGAGCTCAAGATGATGGCCGAGACCTATGGTTTCGACATTTCCAACCCTGCTACCAACACGCAGGAGGCCATCCAGTGGATGTACTTCGCCTACCTCGCTGCCGTCAAGGAGCAGAACGGCGCCGCTATGTCCATCGGCCGTACCTCTACGTTCATCGACATCTACGCTGAGCGCGACCTTGCCAACGGTACCTTCACCGAGGAGCAGATCCAGGAGTTCGTGGATCACTTCATCATGAAGCTCCGCATGGTCAAGTTTGCCCGTACCCCCGAGTACCAGGCCCTGTTTACCGGCGATCCGCAGTGGGTCACCGAGTCCATCGGCGGCATGGGTGTTGACGGCCGTACGCTCGTTACCAAGATGAGCTACCGCTACCTGCACACGCTCGAGAACATGGGCACCAGCCCCGAGCCCAACATGACCGTTCTGTGGTCGACCCGTCTGCCCGAGAACTTCAAGAAGTTCTGCGCCAAGACTTCTGTCGCCAGCTCCTCGATCCAGTACGAGAACGACGACCTCATGCGCGTTTACCACGGCGACGACTACGGCATCGCCTGCTGCGTGTCCTCCATGCGCATTGGCAAGGAGATGCAGTTCTTCGGCGCTCGCGCCAACCTGGCTAAGTGCCTGCTGTATGCACTCAACGGCGGTGTTGACGAGGTCTCCAAGAAGCAGGTCGGCCCCAAGTACCGCGCCGTCGAGGGCGATACGCTCGATTACGACGACGTTGTGGCCAAGTACAACGACATGATGAAGTGGCTCGCTGGCGTGTACGTCAACTCGCTGAACATCATTCACTACATGCACGACAAGTATTGCTACGAGCGCATCCAGATGGCTCTGCACGACAAGCACGTGCACCGCTGGTTCGCTACGGGCATCGCTGGCCTTTCCGTCGTGGCTGACTCCCTGTCCGCCATCAAGTACGCCAAGGTCCACCCCGTCCGTGACGAGAACGGCATCATCGTCGACTTCGAGACCGAGGGCGATTTCCCCAAGTACGGTAACGACGACGACCGCGTCGACCAGATCGCTCACGACGTTGTGCACCAGTTCATGGAGTACATCCGCATGAACGACACCTACCGCAACTCCGTGCCCACGACCTCGGTTCTGACCATTACCTCCAACGTCGTGTACGGCAAGAAGACCGGTTCCACCCCCGACGGCCGCAAGGCTGGCCAGCCGTTCGCCCCGGGTGCTAACCCCATGCACAAGCGCGATAGCCACGGCGCCATCGCTTCGCTGTCTTCGGTTTCCAAGCTCCCGTTCCGCGATGCTCAGGACGGCATCTCCAACACCTTCTCCATCATCCCGGGTGCGCTCGGCAAGGAGGACCAGGTGTTCTTTGGCGATATCGACCTTGATCAGCTGGGCGAGTAACTATTGTTAGTGCTATACTAACAATAACAATTACTGATTAGCGCGCCGGTTTCGGCCGGCGCCTATCAATCGAAGGAGACACATTATGAAGGTTTCTGAAGTTTCCGAGACTCAGGCCGATAACCTGGTCCACATGCTCGACGCTTACGCCGAGAAGGGTGGCCACCACCTGAACATCAACGTCTTCAACCGTGAGACGCTGCTCGACGCTCAGGCTCACCCCGAGAAGTACCCGCAGCTGACCATCCGCGTTTCCGGCTATGCCGTGAACTTCCACACGCTCACCAAGGAGCAGCAGGACGAGGTCATTGCGCGTACCTTCCACGACAAGTTCTAAAGGGACTCAACTCCCGCAGGATCGCCGGGGCTGTTTGGGCTATCTCCCAAAACGTCCTCGGACATGCAAAGAGGCTCGCTGCGCACTTCGTGCGGCGAGCCTTTTTGCGTCCTGCGGAATGTTTTGGGAGATAGCCCAAACAGCCCCGGCGGGGGTCCTGTGTAGTCACCCTTTGGGCGGAACTCTCCTCATGGGCTGAGCGTTCTGGATACTTGCTTGCTACCGTTTATCGCGTATAGCTACCGTTTGCGGAATAAGTAACACTCCTTAATAAACCGTGTAGAATCTCAGATAAGCACGGAGTTTTCCAGGGAGACGCTGTCCTTTGTTGTGTGCAAGGGGCGGCGTCTCTTTGGCGCTTAGATGCTGTTGCACAACAGTGCGGTGGCCTGTGCTTGGTATTGGAAAGTCGACGTTGAGATAGGTCGTGATGATAATGGGCAAGTACGTAATCGTGGTTGAGTCTGGGTCGGATGTAACGCCGGAGCTCTGCGAGCGCTACGGCATCGTGCGCGTGCCCATGCATGTCACGATTGGTGACGAGACCGTCGAGGACGGCTCGATCGATCCGCTCGAGATTTATTCGCGCTGCAACGAGTTTGGTGTGATGCCCAAGACCAGTGGCTGTTCGCCAGCGGATTTTGCGCATGTGTACGACCGCATCCATGCCGAGCAGCCCGACGCGACTATTTTGCATCTTGCATATTCCGAGGCCACGACCTGTTCGCATCAGTCCTCTAAGATTGCGGCTCAGGGGCGCGACTACGTGTTCTCCATGGACACGCGCTTTGTCTCGGTGGGCCAGTCGCTCGTTGTCGTCGAGACCGCCAAATACATCGAGGCTCACCCCGATGCCACCGTCGACGAGATCTTTGCATTTACGAATTCCGTCATGGACCGCGTGCTGTTGGGCTTTGTTCCTACCGACCTTGCCTTCCTTAAGGCAGGTGGTCGCTTGTCAAACGTCGCGTTCCTTGGCGCCCACCTGCTCAAGATTAAGCCCTGCATTGAGGTAACGGGCGGTAAGTTTGTGGCGACCAAGAAGTTCCGCGGCTCTATGCTCAAATGCGCCCGTGCCTTTATTGATCACATGGTAGAGAAGGGCGAGATCGACTACTCGCATATTGGCCTGGCGTATTCGGTGGGTCTTTCCGAGGAGTTGCGCGACGACATGGAAGTCTATGCACACGATCTTGGCTTTAAGGACATTACCTGGACTCAGGTCGGCGGCGTCATCTCGAGCCATTGCGGCCCGACCGCCTTCGGCGCGGTGCTTACGCTTAAGGCGTAAGGCCTGGCGTCTATCGATTTCTATTGCCACGGCGGCGGGCGGGTTGCGATAACCCTCCCGCCGCTCTTGCGTTGGGTCAAATAGAACAGCCCAATTGACCGCTAAACCATTTCACCATCATGCGTATGGGCTAGAATGGCTCTGGCATTTTAATTGGTTGCATCCAAGGAGAGGCAAGGTAGCGCGAATGGCAGAAATGACGCTTGAGGGTGTGGACGCTCGTCCCGAGGACTCTGCGTTTGCCCTTGGCCGCGTGCATTCAATCGAGACGATGGGAACGGTCGACGGACCCGGCATCCGCTTTGTGGTGTTTGTTCAGGGCTGTCCCATGCGCTGCGCGTATTGCCACAATCCCGATACCTGGTCGGTCAACGGCGGCACGATGGTGACCGTCGAGCACCTCATGGATGAGTTCCAGAGTAACCACGAGTTCTATCGCAGCGGCGGAATTACGGTTTCGGGCGGCGAGCCGCTTCTGCAGCCCGAGTTTTTGGCCGACCTGTTCCGTGCAATGCACAACAACCCCGATGGTCGTGTGCATACCTGCTTGGACAGCTGCGGCTATGCGTTCGATCCCAACCACCCCGAGAAGTTCGATGCCGTTCTCAACGAGACCGACATGGTGCTGCTCGACATCAAGCATGCCGATCCGGCTGAGCATAAAAAGCTGACCGGTTGTGATCCCGCACGCATCCTGGCGTTTGGCGATGAGCTTGCACGTCGCAAGATCAAGGTCGTTATCCGCCACGTGGTGGTGCCGGGCATTACCGACACGGTGGAGGAGTGCGAGAAGCTCGGTCGCCTCATCGCTCCATGGCACAACGTGGTGGGCCTGGAAATGCTGCCGTATCACACGATGGGTGTCGTCAAGTACGAGCAACTGGGCATTCCCTATAAGCTCGAGGGCGTGCCCCAGATGGATACCGCGCGTATGCCCGAGCTGCGCAATGCCGTTATGGCCGGCATGAAAGAGCGCCGTGCGGAGCTAAAAAACGCCATCGGCTAGCGTGCCATTTTTGCGCCCCAAAGGCACTCATTGGGGACAGACTTAAATGAGCGCCCCTGGGCACCAAGTTGATTGCCAAAGAGCCCCGTCAAGTTGCGGTGGAATAGTTCTTGTTTTTCGGCTTATGCCGCCCAAACAGGAACTATTTCACCGCAACTGCGTTTTGGGTAGAGATGTGCAACAGAATTGGCAAAAATGCATGGAAACGCTTGTGGTTTCTTTAAAGACACCTTAAACGCCGCTGAATATCTTTGGAAAGAAATGCCTGCTCGGTATCATGCTGCTCGTATATAAACGGTAGCAGTCAGGAGACCACGTGCGAAACATCGCATCGCGGGACGAGTATGTGCCGCAGCATGGCAGCAGATATAAGACGAAGGACACGTCTTCGCGTGGCCTTGCCGACACTCGCATCCGCGTGAGGAAGATTGCCGCCATTGGGATGCTAACGTCGGCGGTTATTATCCTCGGAATTACCGCCAAAACCTACGCATCGGAGCGAATGGCACATTCAGATGCGTCAACGGTACAGACGCAAAACAAAAAGGTCTCTGAATCTAAAGTCACCGCAAGTCAAACCCTGTCGACAGCGAACCTCAAGACGGGGCTTTCGAAGGCGGACTTTAACGATATTCCCTCAGGCGATACCGTGCAGACCTTCTCACTGGTTGATGACCAGATCCTCGCCCTGGAGGATGAGAACCTCGCCGCACTCCAGAATGCGCTTGACCAGGCGCAGGAGCTGGGCGATGTGGGCGTGGTGTTTTACGACCTGTCGAGCGGTAAGGGCGTGACGTATAACGCTGATGTCGAGGTGTACGGTGCGAGTAGCTACAAGGCACTCTATGCGTTGTACATCTGCGAATCTCTGGTCGAGACGGGCCAGGTTTCACTCGATGACTTCCTTGGCACCTATGGTGGCTACAACATGGGTTGGCAGACGGTGCGCGACCTTATCGAGAATGCCGTCGCCAACTCAGACAACGATTCGTTTATCGCGTTACGCGCGGCGTTTGACCATGATGGCTATGAGGATTGGATTGCCAATCTGGGTGTTGATGACGAAACGGCACTGAATCCGATGAGTGATTTTCCGACCTACTGCCCGCGCACTTCTGCGAGGTTATGGCGCGAGATGAGCGAGTATCTGAGCATGGATACCGAGACTTCACAGTGGTTGTCAGGCCTTTTGGCATCAACATCGCGCTCGTTTATTCGCGATGGCATTGCGGACGATCAGGTCTTGGTGCGCAACAAAGCGGGTTGGATCAGCGAGGACGGCTACTATTCGACATGCGATGCAGGCCTCATCGACATCGATGGCCGTACCTATGTCATGAGCGTCATGACATCGATGCCATCGAGCGACCGTTCGAGCGAGGTTACGGCTGCGATTGCAAAGGCTCTGTTTGATACGCGAGCTGCACTGGCTTAGCGTGTTCGTTTGGCGAGGTCAAACAAAATGCTGGTACCATACCTTGGTTGAGAATTTCGTATAGGTTTGGGGAATGGTATGGCTACCATCGCGATTATCGGTGCGCTCGAAAAAGAGATCATGCAGATTAAGGAAGAGCTGAGCGACGTTTGCGAGGCACGGGAGGCAGGCTTGACCGTTGTGAGCGGTGAGCTCGACGGCCTGACAGTTGTCGCCACAACGGCGGGCATGGGCACGGTGAACGCCGCCGCTGCAACACAGCACCTCATTAGCAAGTATGCTCCGCAGGCTGTTGTGTTTTCGGGCATTGCGGGCGGTTTGAACCCCAAGCTCCATATCGACGACGTGGTCATTGGCAAACGCCTACGCTATCTGGATACCGATACCGCGCTTATCGCCGAGTCCGCACCGGGGCTCGAGGAGTTTGGCTCGACGCCCGCGCTGGTCGATATTGCCGCCGACGTGCTTGCTGAGCGTGGGTTTGTTGACGCTTCGAAAAATGCAGTCGCTTCGAACGAGGGCACCAAGCAGTTCCTGGTCGGCACGATTGCCACGGGTAACCGCTTTGTGACGGGCGCCACCATGCGCAATGACGCTATCGAGGCGACGCATGCCGATTGTGTCGGCATGGAGGGCGCGGCAATTGCCCATGTCGCAACCAAAAATGGTGTCGATTGCCTGGTGTTGCGCGCTATCAGCGATAATTGTGACGAGGCGTACGATGCAATTTGCGAGCGCGAGTTCGATCTGTTCGAGTACGCGCGTGTCGCAAGTGACATCACGCTCGATATCGTCCGCCGCATTGCCGCTGCGCAATAGCGCGTCTATTTGTAAGAACCTACGACCAAGGAGTGTCCATGGCCGATTCCATTAACTACCAGCTTGCCAAGTTCGTCGCCAGCTATGGCAAGGTTTCGCAGATTCCCGAGTCCACCTGCCCCGAGGTGAGCTTTGTCGGCCGCTCCAACGTGGGCAAGTCGTCGATTATGAACAAGCTTTTTGGCCGCAAGAACCTGGTCAAGGTTTCGAGTACGCCGGGCAAGACGAGCAACATCAACTTCTTTGAGGCTGACGATGTGCACTTCGTCGACCTGCCGGGCTACGGTTTCGTCCGTCGTTCCAAGGCCGAACGTGACCGCTGGGCCGAGCTCATTGGCGACTTCTTCGACTCCGAGCGCAGCTTCAACCTGGTTGTGTCGCTGGTGGACATTCGCCACGACCCCAGTAAACTCGACCATGACATGATCGACTACCTGCAGGGCAACGAGTTCAACTTTATCGTCTGCCTCACCAAAGCCGACAAGCTCAGCCGCACCCAACAGGCCCGCCAGGCAGCAGCCATCAAAAAGCAGCTCAACGTTCCGGCCGAGAACGTAATCATCACAAGCTCCCAGACCGGCACCGGCATCGACGAACTCAAAAAGCGCATCGCCGAGGCTTGCCTCTAGTAAGGGTTCTTGGCAGGCAATAGTTTGCATCTATCTATATCACCCCAGTGATAGTTATTGGTACACTATCACTGGGGTGATATTTTTGTTTGGAGGTCGATATGGAGCTTTGGCACGGGTCGGAGGTTGTTGTCGAGCATCCGTCGTTGGATAAATGCAGACAATTCAATGACTATGGGTGTGGGTTTTATTGCACGCCACATGAGGAAATGGCAATGGAGTGGGCATGTCGGACTGAGTCTGATGGCATTGCAAATCGATATGAGCTCGATATGGATGGTCTCGCAGTCTTGGATTTGGAGTCCGGGGAGTTTTCAATTCTCAATTGGCTTGCGATTTTGGCTAACAATAGGGAGTTCAATGTTTCGACACCGCTGGCGCGCGAAGGACTTCGCTATCTGCTGGATAGCTGCCTGATTGATATTTCTCCCTATGACGTAATTCGAGGTTATCGCGCCGACGACTCCTATTTTTCGTTTGCAAGACAGTTTGTCAGCGGCATGATCTCGCTCAGGCAGCTGCAACGTATCATGCGCTTGGGTGATTTGGGTATCCAATATGCTCTTATGAGCGAGTGCGCATTTTCGGCGATTAGATTCTGCGATTGGAAGCAGGCTTTGGGGTCTGAGTTTTATCCCAAGCGTTTTGAGCGAGAGCAGAATGCTCGACGCAAATACTTGGATACGGTTAACGGGTTCGATTCCGAAGGTATCGACATTAGGGATTTAATGGCAGGGAGGGTTGATTTAAATGAACCAAGAGTTAACGGATTGTGGGCCGAGTAGGACATACCCCGTCTACTACCTCGAGGATGCAATGAACAACCTCGGCGACTGCTTTGACTATGCCGTTAACGATTATGGAGCAGAAGGATCGGAAGTTGCTGAACTCTTTTGCCTGAGCGGCGTAGCTCGCGAGTTCGAACGCGGCAACGCATGGGTCGTATCGGGAAAATCGGGCGTTGAGCTGTTCGCGCTTATCGCTGAAAGGTCCGGCTATCAGAGCGGGTCTATACCGGATCGCACCTATCGTTTTGAGAAGACGCCAGAGTATTGGACAGGCTGGATACTGGCATATCTGCAGTGGCGTTTAGGGGAGTCTTTCGAAGACCTGCTGCATGTCGTTCCGTTTGACGCACTGCGCAGTCTGTACTATCCCTGGCATGAAGCCTCGGAGGAACGCGTGGCTCGCCTCGTCTGCGATATGGCGAAAAAAGCGTCCAGGCAAACCAAACTTGCGTTAGCAAGAAAGAAGCTTAAGAAAACCCAACAAGACCTGGCATACGAATCGGGCGTGTCCCTCCGCTCAATCCAAATGTACGAACAACGCCAGAGAAACATCAACGAAGCCTCGGTAACAACCGTAAGGGATATAGCAAAAGCCCTACACTGCAACATCGAAGACCTCCTAGAGCCAGTCTTCGAATACAAAGAAACCAGCGCCGCCTAAACCAGGCACGCAGCCGATGCCCGCCTCTAGGAAGTGCTCCAGCCTAGCAAGAGCCCCTACCAATAAAAAGCCAAACTATCAGCCCGGCGACTTTCCAGAGCGTAGGTCCCTGTAGCCGCCGCCGGCGAAGTTAACATAGGGGAGGCCAGGGGGCTTTGCCCCCAAATCTTTCCGCAGGACGGCAGGACCCCCGCCGCACGAAGTGCGCAGCGGGGGTCCTGCCATGTCCGAGGACGATTTGGGGGCAAAGCCCCCTGGCCTCCCCGGCGAGTATACGGGACGGCGACTACAGGTATTCGATCTGGGCGCCTTCCGTGTCGCACGTCAGAATATGCGTATCACACTTAGGGAACTGCTCGCGCAGCTTGACCTGCAGGAACTTTGCCACGATGGTGTCGTCAGTCACGGCCATGAGAGTCGAGCCCGAGCCGCTGATCCAGATGGTCTTGGCGCCGCCGTTAAGGCAGGTGTCGCGCACGGCGTTGTAGTCGGGAATCAGACGGCGACGATAGGGTTCCTGGATGCGGTCGTCATTGGCGGCGGCAA
This sequence comes from Collinsella sp., assembly GCA_048375035.1. Classification (GTDB taxonomy): domain Bacteria; phylum Actinomycetota; class Coriobacteriia; order Coriobacteriales; family Coriobacteriaceae; genus Collinsella. The sequence goes on along the minus strand of DBGEDL010000077.1, from coordinate 47,400 downwards.
TCAGGTCGAGGTCACCAGTCTCCAAGCCGCGCGTCATGCCGGCGATGCGGCCCATCTGCCACACGGCGGTGGAGAGTGGAATCTCCTGCGGCACAACCTTGCGCGCCTCGCTCGTATGCACCTCGTAGGGCGGAATCACGGTAATAAAACGCAGGCGATCGCTCACCTCGTAGCGCAGGCACTGGGGGAGCGAATCGGTCGGCGTAAAGGAACAGACGGCGCCGCCCAGGATGGCGGGGGCGACGTTATCGGGATGGCCCTCGACTTCGGTGGCAATGCGAACCAGCTCGGCGCGGTCGACGGTGTGGCCTGTCAGTGCGGCGGCGGCCATAATGCCGGCGACGACGCAGGTGGAGCTGGAGCCCAGGCCGCGGGCGACGGGCACGTCGGTCTGGATGTCGATGGCAACGGGAAAAGCCGGCTCGTCCCATGCAGCCAGTGCATCGACAAAGCTCACGTAGACCAGGTTGTTCTCGTTTTGGAATTCCTCGGGGCAGCCCGTGATGGTGAGTTTGTCGGCGCGCTCGAAGGTGAAGTGCGAGTAGAGGCTGACGGCCATGCCGAGGGTATCGTAGCCAATGCCCAAGTTGGCGCTTGTTGCTGGGACGGTGATCTTGATCATGTGAGTCCTCCTGGCGTGCCTGGCTGTTTAGTTCGCTGCTCGGGCAGTCCTGCGCAAGACGGAAAGCACATTAAGTGCTTTCCTTTGCGTGCGGAACTCGCGACGAACTAAACAGCCAGGCACGCTATGCACGTTCGTCATCATCCCGGTAGGTATCTGATAAAAGAAGGTGCGCCGGCTTTCGCCGGCGCCTTATAAGGGGTTTAGTTGGTTGCTATCTTTTTTGCAGCCTGCTCTACGTAGCTGGCCATCTCATCGACGTCGCAGACGTCTTCGAAGCGGACGGGCTTGGACTCGAGTTCGGCGAGCTGGGCTGGGGCGACCGTGTTGGTTGCCTGCTCGAGCACGCGCATGGCCTCAAAGTCGTCCTCGGGAACGTCGAGGCCCAGGGCATCGCAGCAGGCGCGCGGGAACTTGTAGGGGCTGGCGGTCGAAAGCAGCACGCGGGCCTTGGCGCCCTCGGTGGGGGCGACCTGCTCAAAGACGTGATAGCCGCAAGCGGTGTGCGGGTCGATCACGTAGCCGTTGGCATCCCAGCAGCTCTTGATGGCGGCGCGAACCTCGTCCTCGCTGGCCCAGCCGCAGCCAAATACGCTCTGGATCTTGGCCAGCAGCTCGGCAGGCACCTCGTAGCGACCGGTCTGGGCAAGCTGCTCCATAAGGCCGGCAACGAGCTCGCAGTCGCCGTCGGACAGGAAGTAGAGCATGCGCTCCAGATTAGAGCTAATAAGGATGTCCATCGACGGCGAAATGGTCGTGAAGAACGGACGGTTGCGGTCGTAGACGCCGGTGGTCAGGAAGTCAGCGAGCACGTTGTTCTTGTCGCTGGCCACGACGAGTTTGGCGACGGGCAGACCCATGCGCTTGGCGTAGTAGCCGGCCAGGATATCGCCAAAGTTGCCGGTCGGTACGCAGAACTCCACGGCATCGCCGGCCTCGATGGCGCCGGCGCGCAGCAGCTGCGCATAGGCGGCAAAGTAGTAGACGACCTGCGGCACCAGGCGGCCGACGTTGATGGAGTTGGCGCTCGAAAGCACGGTGCCGGCGGCCTCCAGGCGCTCGGCCAGCTCCTTATCGGCAAAGATGCGCTTGACGGCACTCTGGGCGTCGTCGAAGTTGCCGCGGATGCCGCAGACGGCGACGTTGCCGCCCTCCTGCGTGGACATCTGCAGATTCTGCACGCGGCTGACCTTGCCCTCGGGATAAAAGACGGTGATGCCCGTGCCCGGGGCGTCGGCAAAGCCGGCGAGTGCTGCCTTGCCTGTGTCGCCCGACGTGGCGGTGACGATCATGATGCGCTCGGCGCCGCCGTCCTTGGCGGAAGTGCGGGCCATCAAGCGGGGGAGCATCTGCAGGGCGACGTCCTTGAAGGCGCTCGTGGGACCGCCAAAGAGCTCCATCACATAGGTCTGAGGGGCGTCAGCGCCCGGCGCAGCGTCGAGTTTGACGAGCGGCGTAACCTCTTCACTCGCGAACGTGCCGCGGTATGCCTCGTCGACACACGCCGAAATTTCTTCGGCCGTGTAATCATTCAGTAACATTCCCAACACATCTTGAGCGATTTCAAAGTACGATTTATCTGCAAGCGAGCTGATATCGACCTGCTGGGTGCCGAGCTCGTCCGAGACAAACAAACCCCCGTCGGGAGCGATGCCGGTACGGATTGCCACCTTACTTGAGCACGATAAAGTGCGTCCTCGTGTACTATGATAAGTTCCCATATAACACTGCTCCTCGGATGCCTTGGTCCCAATCGGTGAAACCATGGTATCAGAGCGCGCAAAATAGGTTCGCAGAGGCTTTTTAGAAAGGTAACCTCCAGCCCATGATTAAGATTGCCAAGTTTGGCGGCTCGTCGGTCGCCGACGCCGAACACTTCAAAAAGATCAAGGCCATCGTCGACGCCGACCCTGCCCGCCGTTTTGTGGTGGTTTCCGCCTGCGGCCGCCGCTTTAAGGGCGACACCAAGGTGACCGACCTGCTCTATCTGGTCAATGCGCACGTTAAGTATCACGTGTCGTGCGAGGAGCTGCTCGAGGACATCGGCCAGCGCTATTTTGATATCGCTGATGAGTTGGAGCTCACCTATCCCATCCGTGAGGAGTTCGCGGCCTTTGCCGAGCGCGCCCGCTCGGGCGGCTACTCCACCGAGGAGCTTGTGAGCCGTGGCGAGTACTTTACCGCTCGCCTGATGGCTGAGTACCTGGGCCTACCGTTCCTGGACGCCGCGACGGTTGTGGCGTTCCATCACGACGGTACGCTCAGCATGAATCGCACCTCCGAGCTGGTGCAGGAGTATGGCCAGCAGGGCGGCTTCGTTATGCCTGGCTTCTACGGCGCGACGCGCGAGGGCCAGATCAAGCTGCTCGATCGAGGCGGTGGCGATATCTCGGGCTCGATCTTGGCCAAGTGCCTGGGCGCCGACCTGTACGAGAACTGGACCGACGTCTCGGGCTTCTATTCTGCCGATCCGCGTATTGTTCCCGAGGCTCAGCCCATTGCGCGCGTTACCTACGAGGAGCTGCGCGAGCTTTCGTACATGGGCGCAAGCGTCCTGCACGAGGAGGCCGTGTTCCCCGTGCGCGAGGCGGGTATTCCGCTGGTCATCAAGAACACCAATGCGCCGCAGGACCCCGGTACCATCATTAGCGAGACGGCTGATGAGGGCGAGGCGGAGCCCATCATTACCGGCGTGACCGGCAAGCGCGGCTTTGTCGCCATCAACGTTGCCCGCGACCGCACCAAGCCCCGCGTTGGCTTTATGCGCCGTGCGCTTTCGGTGTTCGAACGCTATGACGTTTCCGTCGAGCACATGCCCACCGGTGTCGACCGTTTTGGCGCCGTGGTGCAGGAGCAGGACGTGCACGATTCGCTGTACTCGCTCGTTGGTGACATTCAGCAGGAGGTCGAGCCGCTCGAGATCGAGGTTGTCGAGGGTCTGGCGCTCATCGCGACCGTCGGCCGTAACCTGCGCGGTCGTGCAGGCATCTCGGGCCACCTGTTTGGCATGCTTGGCCAGGCCGGCGTGAGCGTGCGCATGATTTCGCAGAGCTGTGACGAGATCAATATCATTATCGGTGTCGAGGAGAAGGACTTCGACCTTGCGATTCGGACCATTTACCGTGCCTTCTCCGATGAGAACGGCATTGTGAAGGTCTCCGATCTGGAGGCTCCCGCGCCGGCCGATCCCACCCTGGCCGCGCTCAAAAAGTAGCGACTGCTCGGTAGATTTTTGGGTCATGTCTCAAAAATCTACGGCGGGGCGTTTCGTTTCGGTTTCGTTTCGACGGGGCGGGTTTCATGCCCGCCCTGTTCTTGTATAAACTGGCAACAATAATCGGCCTGCTCGGCGTGCGGGCAAAAGCCACAACCTTTAAAGGGGGAAGCATGAAACAGTACACGGTTGCTATTTTGGGCGCGACGGGAGCCGTGGGCACCCAGATGCTCGAGTGCCTCAACGAGCAGGAGTTCCCGGTCGGCAAGCTCAAGCTGTTGGCAAGCGCACGCTCCGCGGGCAAGACCGTCGAGTTCCGCGGCGAGCAAATCGTGATCGAAGAGGCTTGCCCCGAGGCCTTTGAGGGCTGTGACATTGTGCTTGGCGCTGCCGGCGACGATATCGCCAAGGAATTGCTGCCCGAGGCCGTAAAGCGCGGCGCCGTCGTGGTCGACAACAGCCATGCCTTCCGCATGGATCCCGAGGTGCCGCTGGTCGTGCCCGAGATCAATGCCGACGACATCAAGTGGCATCACGGCCTTATCGCCAACCCCAACTGCGCGACCATCATCGGCCTGGTTCCCACGTGGCCGCTGCATCAGCTTGCCGGCGTGAAGCGCATGATCGTCTCGACGTATCAGGCGGCTTCTGGTGCCGGTGCTCCCGGTATGGCCGAGCTCGAAGCGCAGCTTGCTGCCCTGGGCCGTGGCGAGGAGATTCCCGAGCCGCGCGCATTTGCCGCCCAGCTGGCGAGCAACCTGATTCCGCAGATTGGCGGCGTCAAGGAGGAGGGCTTTACCTCTGAGGAGATGAAGCTACAAAACGAGGGCCGTAAGATCATGCACCTGCCCGAGCTGCGCGTGAACTGCACCTGCGTGCGCGTGCCTGTGCTGCGCTCGCACTCCGAGAGCATTACGCTCGAGTTCGAGCGTGACATTACGGTTGACGAGGCCCGTGTTGCGCTGGCTGCCGCTCCGGGCGTGAAGCTGGTTGACGACATGAGCGCCGAGGATGCGCACGACCGCTTCCCCATGCCGATGGATACGTCCGATCAGGACCTGATTTGGGTCGGTCGCGTGCGCCGCGACATCTCGAACCCGGAGGCCGCGCGTGGCATTACCTTCTGGTGCTGCGGTGACCAAATCCGTAAGGGCGCGGCAACCAACGCCGTCCAGATCGCTAAGCTGCTCTGCGAGTAGTGTGACCTGTCCGGCGGGGGCCGGGCTCAGTTTTCAGAACGTCCTCGACCATGTGTGGCGCCTTGTCCTGCTCCTTCGGAGCCGCGGACAAGGCGCCACACTGGTCTGCGGAGTGTTCTGAAAACTGAGCCCGGCCCCCGCCTGCGGTGACGCTGCTGCAAGCGGCCTGCGATGGGGTCGTTGTTGGTTGAGGCCGCTGGGCTGATGTGGGGGCGCGTGGCTGTTGCGGGCCCTGGTCCCGGCGGCGGCCTCGGCGCTGCGCGCCTGCTGCCTTGGGTGACTTTGGGGTCGATTGGGGTTGTCTGCACAATTCGCGGTATTATGTTGCGGAGTTTTGAAAGGAGCCGCTGGTGGTCACGACGACGTTTGCTTCGCCTTTGGGCGAAATCTTGCTTGCCGCTGATGGCCGCGGTCTGACGGGGCTTTGGTTTGAGGGACAGGAGCATTTTGGCTCCACGCTTCTCAAAGAAGATCCTGAACATGTTGAAGGCGCCGATGCAGTTTCTGGTGCTGGCGGCATGTCGTCGGTGAGTCCTGCAAATGGTGCGGCTTCTTCGGTGCTTGAGCGTTCGTGGGCTTGGCTGAATGCTTATTTTGCAGGGCAGGAACCTCGGTTTACGCCGCCGTTGCATTTGATTGGCACGGCGTTTCAGCGTGAAGTTTGGTACGAGCTGCTTTCTATTCCGCGTGGCGAGGTCGCTACGTATGGCGAGATCGCCCAGCGTGTTGCGGCTCGACATCGTGTGCCGGGAAATGAGACACCCGTTGTGTCTCCCCGTGCCGTGGGGGCCGCGGTCGCTCGCAACCCTGTTTCGATTATTGTGCCATGCCATCGCGTGGTGGCGGCCGACGGCTCGCTTAACGGATATGCCGGCGGGCTTGATCGCAAGGAGTGGCTGCTTCGGCTTGAGGGCGCGTACGAGGAGTAACACTCGAGCGCTTTGCATAGCCAAGATGCCGTGAAAGAGCGGGACATGCTTTTCGAATGGAGGCTCAGACGGAAACTACGTCCCGGAATTCCGTTTTAAAGCGGGATGCGCTTTCCGAATGGCGTTCCAAGCGGAAACCGTGTCCCGGAATACAGCCTCAGAGTGGGACACCGTTTCCGGCTGAGACCACCTGCCTGGACATCGATCTACGCCCGCTCCTGCAGGGCGTAGATGGACTTATCCATGTTGAACAGGTAAGCCACAACGCAGACAATAATGAACATCGGCAAGTTACCAAAGCCGAAGACTTCGCAGCCAATAAGGATGGGTGCGAGCAGCGTATTGGTGGCGCTGCCAAAGACGGCTGCGTAGCCCAGTGCGGCGCAGAGCTCGACGGGCATGCCGAGTTGAGCCTCGTTATGGCGACATCTGGGTAACAGAAAGGCCCGCGTTCCTCAGAGGCAAGATAGGCAATTCTGCTTCTGAGGTAGATCTCAATTCTGCCGACCGCACTGCCGACCGCATCAAACATTAACTGCCGGAGGGCTCGGTCAAATTCATACGTGTAGATGATGGTTTCGAATGTTGTGCCTTCGCGAAAGATGGTAATCCCGGACTTGCATTTGGTTTTGTAGGGAAACCAGTAGGCCGACAGTCTGTAGTGGTTGGCTTCGACCAAAGCTCGCTCGAGTTCGCTTTGATCAGAGCACTTAAGACCCTTGTTTTCTGTCAATAGTGCTATTTGTTCGTTGATGGATATCCGCGACTTCTGGTATTTCATTAAGCCTCTTGATAGAAAAAGAGCTGGAGTTGCGCATCGTTGAGAGGCTTTCCAGCTTTAGCAAAACAAACTTATAAGATGCGACGGGCCGCGTCAAGATAATTACCGGACGGCCTAGGAGGCGGCTGGTTGGCTGGCTTAAAACCCAGCGCGTGAAATGACGCTCCACGCTATTCAGCGCGCTTGATAGGATGACGAACCACAGTCTTAAGTTTCTCCGGCGCACACTTGCGTGGATCGGAAAGATAGATTTCGTGATGTAAACGGGTGTCTGAGAAGTCGGGGACATAGCCCTGCTCGGTCGCATATTCATGCATGGCGTCTACGGTTGCCGGCTCGCTGTCGTAGGGTCCGGTATGCATGCATTGAACGCAGAGACCCTCGTCAACTTTAAGCAGCTCGACGGCAGAAAAGTCCAGTTTCTTTTTGGCCGTGGCTTCCGCGACCGCCCAGTCAAAGTCATCCTGAGTGACGAAATCGGGCAGGCGGATGCACGAGATAAAGTTGAAATCGTCCTTGCGTACATAATCGATGTCGCCGCTCGGGGAGTCTTGCCACCAGAAGCCCTCGAGCGGCGGTACCACAAAGTCGAAATAGCCCTCGATACTCCTTGAGCCTTTCTTTGACATCTTGACGGTATAGGCGATGCCGTAAAGCAGCGGCAGGGCATTTTGATACTCGCCACCTTCGGTATTTGGGTCGCCCTTTCCGCGAACGGCAACGTAGCTCATAGGCGGGACAGTTACGATACTCGGCTTGCTCGCAGGTCTGTAGAGCTCCTTGCATTCCTTCTTAAAGTCGAACGCCATGTTGGCCGCCTTTCTGCGTATTGGCCTGCTTAGATAGCTGAATCATATCATAGAAACGAACAGCTGTTCGAATGATTTGGCTGACAGATTGAGATGCGTGCGTTGTGTTTGGCGGTCGGCCTGACCCCATCGATGATTTCTCTGCCTCTCCGGCGCCTCATCTATAGCTGCCGTTTCCCCATATAGAACCTGCCAAAATAAACCCGTCCCTTTTTAGTCGGTGCGAAATGGGTAATACTAAAGAGTTATCCGACCAGATGGGAACCGATCGATGGCTTATATCGAATTCAAAGACGTCATCAAGGCATACGGCGAGGGCGACGCCCGCATTCACGCACTCGACGGCGCGAGCTTTACGGTCGAGCGCGGCGAGCTCGCCATCATTTTGGGTGCTTCGGGTGCCGGCAAGACCACGGCGCTCAACATTCTGGGCGGCATGGATACGGCGACTTCCGGCACCGTGACGGTGGACGGGCGCGATGTGAGCTCCGCTAACGAGGCGCAGCTCGTGGAATACCGCCGCGCCGACGTCGGCTTTGTCTTCCAGTTCTACAATCTGGTCCCCAACCTGACGGCGCTCGAAAATGTTGAGCTTGCGGCGCAAATCTGCCCTGATTCGCTCGATGCCGAGCAAACGCTTTGCCAGGTTGGCTTGGGTGAGCGCCTCGCCAACTTCCCCGCGCAGCTTTCGGGCGGCGAGCAGCAGCGCGTGTCCATTGCCCGCGCACTGGCAAAGAACCCCAAGCTGCTTTTGTGCGACGAGCCCACGGGCGCACTTGACTATAAAACCGGCAAGCAGATCTTGCAGCTGCTGCAGGACACTTGCCGCAAGCAGGGCATTACGGTCATCATCATCACCCACAACTCCGCGCTGGCGCCCATGGCCGATCGCCTGATCCGCTTTAAGAACGGTCGCGTGGAGAGCGAGACGGTCCAGCAAAATCCCGTGCCTATCGAGACGATCGAGTGGTAGCGCCCATGGACCAAGACCGCCAAAACAGCCTACGCCGCGACGCGCAGAACACGGAGCGCGAGCAGGATTTTACGACCTACCGCACTGCCCAAAGCTCAAACGATATGGTGCCGACGGTTTTTCGCCGTGGCATCTACCGCACAATCCGAGGCAGTCTTAAGCGCTTTTTGTCAATCGTGGTCATCACCGCGCTTGGCGTGAGCGTGATGTGCGGCCTTAAGGCGGGTTGCGAGGACCTGTGTGATTCGGTTGATGCCTACTTCGACCAGCAAAATGTCTATGACATTAACGTGCAGTCGACCTATGGCCTGACTGACGATGATCTCGACGCCATACAAGAGGTCGATGGCGTCGAAACGGCCGAGGGCATCTACACCGAGACCGCCTACACCGCCGTGGGCACAACGCGCGAGCGCGTGGTCGTGCAGAGTCTCTCCAAGGAGAACATCGATCAGCCGGTGCTCGTGAACGGCGATTTGCCCGAGAGCGCCGATGAAGTCGCGGTGACTTCGAAGTTCCTGAAGGCATCGGGCAAGAAAATCGGCGATACGGTGAGTTTTGCCGCCAATGACGCGAGCTCGTCCAATCAAAGCGCCAAGGACCAGTTTGCCGCGGGCGATTACACCATTACGGCTGAGGTCCTCGACCCCACTGACGTAAGTTCTGACTCGACAGTCAACGCCTTTCGCGCTGCTTCGGCGGCGGACTATAAGTTCTATGTGAGCGAGGACGCCGCGACATCTTCTTCCTACTCCGCGGTCCACGTGATCGTCGAGGGAGCCAAGAGCCTCAACTCCTATTCGGATTCCTACGCGGCAAAGATCAATGAGGTCAAGGGCAATATCGAGAAGATCCGCGAGGAGCGTGAGAAGGCGCGCGCCCAGGAGCTGACGGTCGAAACGCCGGCGAGCTTGGACGCGGCTGAGCGTCAGGCGAATATGCTCTTTGGGATTGAGCAGGACAACATCAATCGCATGGCAGAGGGCAGCGAGGAGCGCGTGCAAGCGCAGACCGACCTGGATCAGCGCCGCGCCGCCGCCGACCAGCAGTTTGCCGATGCCCGCGCCGAGCTTTCCGATCTGGGCGAATGCACCTGGTACATCCAGGACCGCGGCAATATCGCAAGCTACTCGAGCGTGGAGAGCGATAGCTCGTCAATTGAGGCTATCGCCACGGTGTTCCCGTTCATCTTCTTTATCGTCGCCGTGCTCATCAGCCTTACCACCGCCACGCGTATGGTCGAGGAGGAGCGCACGCTCATCGGCCTGTATAAGGCGCTCGGCTATTCGCGCGGGCGCATCCTGTCCAAATACGTGGACTATGCGCTGTGGGCTTGTCTGATCGGCGGCGTGCTCGGCAACATCATCGGATTTGTGGGCCTGCCGCTGTTCCTGTTTACGGTGTTCGACGACATGTACTCACTGCCCCAGATGCTACTTTCGTACGACATCGTGTCCTCGATCGTTTCGGTGGCGCTGTTTGCCGTGGGCGTGGTGGGCGCCACGATTATCGCCTGCCGCCACGAGATGGCCGAGACCCCTGCCTCGCTCATGCGCCCCAAGGCGCCGCGTGCCGGCTCACGCATTCTGCTCGAGCGTATCGGATTTATCTGGCGCCGCATGGGCTTTTTGAACAAGGTGGCAGCGCGTAACCTGTTCCGCTACAAAAAGCGCGCCTTTATGACCATCTTCGGCATCGCCGGCTGCACGGCGCTCGTGATCTGCGGCATGGGCATTCGTGATACGTCGGTCGCGCTTTCGCCCAAGCAGTACGGCCACATCACACGCTACGACCTGCTGGCGGTTGCCAATCCCGACGATTTTTCGCAGACGTGCGCGGCGCTCGACGAGCGAAGCGCGGTCAAGGATTCCGGTGTGACCGTAACTTCGACGCTGCCGATCATGACCGACAACGTCACCTTTACATTCGGCGGAAAGAGCGAGACCGTGCAGCTGATCGTGGTGCCCGATGACCGCACGAACGATCTGGACGACTATGTTCGCCTTGAGGATGAGTCCAAAGAGCCACTGTCTTTGCGTGACGGAGACGTGTATCTGAGTAAGAGTTCACAGCTGGTGCTGGGGATTCAACCGGGCGATACGGCGCACGTCCAGGATTCGTCACTCAACGTCGCCAAGGTCAAGGTCAGCGACATTTCGCTTAACTATCTGGGCAACACGCTTTACATGACGCAGAGCACCTATGAGCGCGCGTTTGGGCGCAGCGTTCGCCTCAATGGCATCTTTGCGCTGCTCAAGGGTTCGTCGGCCGACCAGATTGCGTTTAGCAAGAAGCTTAAGAGTGACGGCTGGCTTTCGATTTCGAGCACGGCCGAGCATTGGGAGAACTTTGAGGCGAACTTCACTATTATCAATTCCGTCGTGGTGCTCGTGACCTTTATGGCGGCGTGCCTGTCGTTTGTGGTGGTGTTTACGCTGTCCAACACGAATATCTCCGAGCGCGAGCGCGAGCTGGCGACCATCAAGGTGCTTGGTTTCCGCCGTGGCGAGGTGCACCATTACGTCAACAAGGAGACGTTGATCCTCACGGCAATTGGCGCCGCGCTGGGCGTGCCACTGGGCGGCTTGCTGGCCGAGAGTTTTACGTACATTTTGCAGATGCCGTCGCTGTACTTTGATGTTGAGGTCGAGCCGCTAAGCTACGTGCTCGCCGTGGTGCTTTCCTTTGGCTTTACGTTTATCGTCAACCTCGCCACCAATCGTACCCTCAACAAGATCGACATGGTCGGCGCCCTCAAAAGCGCCGAGTAACCTGCCCTGGGATTCAAGTTCTAGCGAGCTGCCGACGCGCCCGCAGCAGCATTTTTGCATAAACCGCCCCGCCAAATGCATACTTTGACGGGGCGGTTGCTTTTTGCCCACAGGTACCCCAGGGGGCGCCGTGCAAATTCCGGAGTATTCAGCGTCCCGGGGTCCGCGGGCGCGGGGGCGGGGGTGCAAAACTGCGCTGAAAGCCCCGATTCTGAGTCCCAACGCCTCTAGAGCCGCTCGTTTTTTTACAGGATGCGGCCCATGGTGCCTGCCTTTCGCCCAAAATCCAGTATGCAGGCACCCTCGGCTGCTGAATACTCCCAAAAATGCACGCCGCATCCTACCCCAGGCACCCGCAGCAAGAAGACGAATAGTCTCGGCCTCCCCAGTCACCGCAGGAGGCCCTAGGGCTTACCTCCCAAATCTTTCCGCAGGACGGAAGGATCCCGCCGCGCGAAGCGCACGGCGGGATCCTGACATGTCCGAGGACGATTTGGGAGGTAAGCCCTGGGGTCTCCGATGAGAGCAGTTTCGGCCGAGGCTATTCGTCGCCGAAGCTGATGCCCAACGCCTTGGCCTCGCGCACCAGATCGCTCTGGGGATCGACATACTTGAGCTTGCCGGCGACATCCTCGAGCGGCATGTGACACATCTTGCCGTCACGCAGGGCGATCATGTAGCCAAACTCGCCGCGTAGACAGCCCAGTGCCGCCTCGACGCCGCACTGGGTCGCAAAGATGCGGTCCTGGGCGTCGGGCTGGCCGCCGCGCTGCGTGTGGCCGGGGATGGCGACGCGGGTCTCGCGACCGGTCTTGGCCTCGATCTCCTTGGCGATGTCGTAGACGATCGACGGGCTCGTGCGCTCGGCGAGTTTCTTCTTGTACTCCTTCTTGGACAGCGCCGCGTCCTCCTTGGAGATAGCGCCCTCGGCGACGGCCACGATGGTAAAGCGGCTGCCGGTCTCCATGCGATGCTCGATGGTCTTGATGACGTTATCCATGTCGTAGGGGATCTCGGGAATCAAGATGACATCCGCGCCGCCCGCGACGCCGGCGTATAGCGGGATCCAGCCAACCTTGTGGCCCATGATCTCGATAACGAACACGCGGCCGTGACTCGAAGCGGTGGTGTGAATGTCGTCGATGCACTTGGTGGCGACGTCGATGGCGCTCGTAAAGCCAAACGTCAGCTCGGTGCCCCAGGTGTCGTTATCGATGGTCTTAGGCAGGGCGATAACGTTGAGGCCCTCTTCGCGCAGACGGTTGGCGGTCTTGGTGGAGCCGTTGCCGCCCAGCATAAACAGGCAGTCGAGCTGCAGCTTATGATAGGTGTGGACCATTGCCGGCACCTTCTCGACGCCGTCGGCCTCGGGAATATCCAGGCGCTTGAACGGCGTACGGCTCGTGCCCAGGATGGTGCCGCCACGGGTAAGGATGCCGCTAAAATCGGCGGGCGTCATGACGCGGAACCGGCTGTAGATAAGGCCCTGGTAGCCGTCCTCAAAACCATAGATCTCAATAGGCTCTTCGCTATTGGTCATAAGCGTTTTGACAATGCCGCGCATGGTGGCGTTGAGCGCCTGGCAGTCGCCGCCACTGGTAAGAAGACCGATCCTAAGCATGATGAATCCTTCCGGGCAAGTTATAACATGCGCATAAGTTTACCCCCGCACACTGTTGATACGGGGGTAAAACGTGTTAGCTCAAGCGTATAGAAATGTAAACAACGTCAGGCGAGCGTAAGGTCGACGAGCCTGGGTCCTTACAGTGCGAAGGCGTCGACGTCGCCCCAGTGGCGGCGCAGCGTAATGGCGGCGGCGGGTTCGGTGTTGTCAAAGACGACCGACCATTGCGTATTGCTGGTGATGTCTTCCGGATTGGGTTCTTGCGCTGCGGCACGCAGGGCTTTCCAGACAATCGTTTCGTCCTGGGCACCGACATGGGCGTCAAGGACATCGGCGATTGCGACGGCGCGCTCTTTACCATGGCCCAGCTCGCCATTCTTTTGGTTGGGCAGCACTTCGTCGCCATAGCAGGCGTAGAAGTTCGTAACCTGGCGTACAGGAGTCGCTTTGAAAGCACGGTCCGGATCGCGCGGATCCCACTCTACTACGCGCGCGTCACCGGCGGCGTCGTTGATAAAGAAGTGGTAATCGCGTCCTGCCATGGCGTGCATGTCGTAGGCGGAAAGCAGGTCGACAGCTTCTTGCGTGGTGGCGGCACGGTCGAGCACCAGGCGGATGGCGAGCGAGGTATTGATGACGGGGCGCTGCGTGTCCTGGTCACAGGGCTTGGAGTCCAGAGTGAGTACGGCAATGGACACGCCGCATTCGTTAACACCGTCGAGCTGGGCAAACGGGCCCATGAGTGCGGCGGCGCGTCCGCCGACGGAGTCAAGCGGAGTGTTATCGCCCAGGTTGTTAAGGGCGGCAAACCCGATGGAGGCATAGCCGTCGCGTGGGTGATTGCGCACCAGCAGCGCCGAGGTGTCGTCCTTAAAGTCGTAATTGCGACCGGTGCGCACGCGGCCTTCGGCATCTACGGCGACAAAAGCGCTGCAGGCAAACTGGGGCGCCTGGACATGTACCGGCACACCGGGCAGCACCTGCGCCACCACGGCATCGATGTAGGCCTGGTCGTCGCGCACGCCAGCGGCGATGATGCGATCAAGATCGTAGTCGTAGGCGATGTCGATTGCGTACAGGTCATAGCTATCCGCGTAGCCGGTCAAGCGTTTGAGCGACGCGGCGGACTTGATTTGCTTGCGGTAAACGATACCGGTGGCAGCGGCAAGGCCGACGGCGACTCCCGCGACACCGCAGGCGATGGCAATGTTACGTGGCTTCATGACGGCTCCTCTCGTCCTGTTAGCGTAATTGTCGCAAAAGGAGCGCGGGCATGATGGCTCAACTTGGTGAGCGGCGCGGGATTAAACATGGAATGAAGAGTGCGGCGCTGGCGTGGCGGGGTATGCTGGAGGGGACCATCAACCCAGCGAAAGGGGAGAGCATGACGGATCAGGAAACGCCCGAGCGCGCGCATGTGACGGCCGACGATATCGAGGCCGCCAACGACCTCATCGACTTTATCGAGGCATGTCCCAGCATGTTCCATACGGCGGCGACCATTATGGCCGAGCTCGACGAGGCGGGCTTTACCTACCTGCCCGAGAACGCGGCGTGGGACATCGAGCCGGGCGGGCGTTATTACACGCAGCGCAATACCTCGAGCGTTGTTGCCTTTAAGGTGGGCGAGGACCTGGCCGCGACGTGGGGCGAGGACGGCGTTGCCGGCGACTACCATTTTCAGCTGACGGCGTCGCACAGCGATTCTCCGACGTTTAAGGTCAAGGCCGTGCCCGAACTCGACGGCGCGGGCGAGACACTGCGCCTGAACACCGAAGCCTACGGCGGCATGATCGACTACACCTGGTTCGATCGCCCGCTGGCGCTTGCGGGCCGCGTGTTGGTACGCGAGGGCGGCCGTATTGAGAGCCGTCTGCTTGCCACCGAGCGCGAGGTCGCTATCATTCCGAGCCTTGCTATCCACATGAACCGCGGCGTTAACGAGGGCTTTGCGCCCAACCGCGCCGTTGACCTCTGCCCGCTCATCAGCGCCGGTGATCTTAAGCAGGGCGACTTTGATGCTCTGATCGCCGACGAGTTGGACGTTGAGCCCGAGCAAATTTTGGGCCGCGATCTGTTCCTGGTCAATCGTCAGGATGCACGTATTTGGGGCTGGGCCGACGAGTTCATCTCGACGCCCAAGCTCGACGACCTCGCCTGCGCCTACACCTCGCTGCAGGCGTTTTTGGGCGCCGAGAACGCGCACGACGTCTCGGTCTTTTGCTGCTTCGATAACGAGGAGGTCGGCTCCGAGACCAAGCAGGGTGCCATGTCGACCTTCTTGGCCGATGCGCTGCGCCGCATTAACGGGTCGCTCGGCTTTGACGACGAATCGTACCATCGCGCACTTGCTGCTTCGATGCTCGTGAGCTGCGATAACGCGCATGCCGTGCATCCCAACCACGCCGAGAAGTGCGATGCCCGCAACCAGGTCGTGCTCAACGGCGGCATTGTCATCAAGGAAGCCGCCAACCAGCACTACTGCACCGATGCCTTTAGCCGCGCGGTGTTCCAGGCTATCTGCGACGACGCCGACGTGCCCACGCAGGCCTTCGCCAACAAGAGCGACATGGCCGGCGGCTCCACGCTCGGCAACCTGTCCAATATGCAGGCGAGCATGCACGCCGTGGACGTGGGCCTGCCGCAGCTGGCCATGCACTCAAGCTACGAGACCGGCGGCGTCCGCGACGTCGTGTGCGCCATCCGCGCCCTTACCGCCTTCTACGAGCACAACCTAACCATCAACGGCGCCGAAAGCGTAGAACTGTAAAACCTGCCAAAAAGGGACAGGTTCATTTTGGCAGGTTTTATCTGGGTAAATGCAAAGGGTGAAACCGAACTAGATCTGCGATACGTGGCCGCCGAGGTGCAGTGCGCCTCGGCGGCTTTTTGTGTACAGAGTACGGCTAATGCTTATAAATGCTATACATGCTTTACGTATCTACCATAGAGCTTTATGATATTTTGAAGTATTAAGGAGGGGTCATGACCACAACAGCCGCTCAGATCAACGTACGTCTCGATGCCGATCTTAAAAGGAGTGGGGACGCCGCTCTCTCCAAGGCCGGTATGACGCCGAGCCAAGCGGTGCGAGCGCTCTGGCAGCTTGCAGCATCGCTGGCCGATCGCCCCGGTGCGCTCGAGGATATCCTGCTGCCCAGTCGTGCCCGGGCGGAACAGCGCGAGCGCGAAAAGGCCGCCAAACGTAAGCTCGAGCTTATGGATCAGGGGTCGAAGCTGTTCGCTGCCGCTTGCTGTGAGTCGGGAATCGATATGGTCAAGGCTCAGCCATCGGACGACGAAGAGCTCAAACGGAATGCCTATGCGGATCGCTATGGCGAGGAGATGAACTGGCTCTATGAGTGAGACTCCAAAGCGCATCTTGGTTGACACCAACGTGTGGCTCGATTACTTCATTCCCTCACGACGTGGTCGTTCGGTGGCGATTGAGTTTTTACGCGATGCATGCACGGCGCAGGTTGATTTGCTGTATGCGGCGACATCGTCCAAAGACCTGTTTTATTTGATTTCAAGCGAACATAAGGCATGGTATCGGCGAGAGCACGGTTCGCTTTCCCAGTATGCCGCTACGGTAGCGACTTCGCTTGCATGGGATTGTCTTAGCGTGCTGTCGCAGCTTGCCACGCCAGTGCCCTGTGACCTGAGCGACATCTGGATGGCGAGCAGACAGCGTGAGCTCCATAGCGATTACGAAGACGATTTAATCATTGCGGCAGCGATACGCGCTCAAGCAGATCTACTGGTCACCAACGATGTCAAACTCTGTTCGCATGCGCCCGTCGCAGCAATGAACGTCGAAAACGCAAGAAACTATCTAACAACACTTAAATAGCGCTAGACCCCTCTGGTCGAATAATGGCCAGCGAGAGCCCACAGGTAGGGCCGCGCCAGCAAAGCGCCGCAGGTCGAACAAAAGTCAGCGAGAGCCCGCCGTTTGAGACAAGGTGCCGTGAAATGAAAAGGCGCTGACCTTCTGGTCGCGCCTTTGAAAGTGAACGGCAGATTGGCCAAACGGCGGGCTCGCAGCGTCGGCTCATTACGCCGTTTGTAAAACGGCGTAATTCTTAGTGCTCGATCCAGCAGCGCAGGGTCTCGCCGGCCTGCAGGTGACGCAGATTCTCCGCGGCGATGTCGACCACGTTGTTGAGCGTGGCGGCCAAGTGGAACCAGCCGGAGATGTGCGGCGTGATGAGCATGTTGGGCGCATCCCACAACGGGCTTGTCTCGGGCAGCGGCTCGGGGTCGGTGACGTCGACCGCGGCGCCGGCGAGATATCCTGATTCCAGGGCGGCAACTAGGTCGTCGGCAACCACAAGATCGCCGCGGCCGCCGTTGGCAAAGAAGGCGCCCGGCTTCATCGCGGCGAAGAACTCGGCGTTCGCCAGGCCGCGGGTCTCGGGTGTGCTGGGCATAAAGGATGCGACGACGTCTGCCTCGGCCAGGCGCTCGGGCAGGGCATCCATGCCGTCCATGTCCTCAAACACAATGGGGTAGACGAGCGGATGGCGCTTGATGCCGCGGACGTGTGCGCCCATGCTGCGGCAGAGCGTGGCAAAGTGGCCGCCGATATCGCCCGCGCCCAGCACCAGCACGTTGGCATTTTTGAGCGAGGTAACCGGCCCCAAATCCTCCCAGCGATGCTCGCGCTGTAAATCTTGGTAGCCAGGCAGGCGCTTCATCATGGAAAGGACCATGGCAAACATGTGCTCGCTTACGGCCTGACCGTAGGCACCGATCGAGCAAGACAGCTTGGCGTCAGCCGGCACGGTGCCAGCAGCAAGGTAGTCGTCATAGCCGGCGGTCTGCAATTGCAACAGCTGGAGATGCTCGCATGCCGTGAGCATGTCAGGGTCGATGTTGCCCAAGATCACGTCCGCACCGGCGACCTGCTCGCGCGTGGCGGCGTCGGCGCTCGTGTAGATAAAGTCCTCGCCCGGAGCGCTCGACTCAAGAATTGCGCGATGGCGATTGTTGACGGGCAACAAAACCAGGATGTTCACAAGCAGTCCTCTCCGCTCAACCTACCAAAAAGGGACAGGTTTATTTTGGCAGGTTATATCAGGCAAAACGTTCAAACAAAAACGCCGGATGCAAGACGAGCGTGCCCGTCAGCATCCGGCGCATCCACGGCTACCAGCTCAGCAGCTCGTAGCCGTCCTCGGTCACCACGAGCTGTACCTCGCACTGGGCCGAATCGCTGCCGTCCTTGGTGCGCACGCACCAGCCGTCGCCCTTGCTGATCTTGATGTCGGGCGCTCCGGCGTTGACCATGGGCTCGATGGTAAAGACCATGCCCGGCACCATGATGGTGTCCACATCGGGCGCCTCGGTGGTAAAGCCCACAAACGGGTCCTCGTGGAACTCCTTACCGATGCCGTGTCCGCCGTACTCGCGCACCACGCTAAAGCCGGCGTCCTCGACGGTCTTTTGCACTGCCTCGGCCATAACGGACAACGGCAGCCATGGCTTGACGGCCGCCAGACCCGCCTCCACGCTGGCGCGGGTGACGTCGACCAGGCGCTGACGCTCGGCCGAGACCTCGCCGATGCAGAACATGCGGCTCGAGTCGCTAAAGTAGCCGTCTAGGATCGTGGAACAGTCCACGTTGATGATGTCGCCCTCGTGCAGCACGTCCGTATCGCAGGGAATGCCGTGGCAGACCACATCATTGATCGAGGTGCACACGCTCTTGGGGTAGCCCTCGTAGTTGAGGTCGGCCGGCGTGCCACCGTGCTCGACGGTGTAGTCGTAGATCATCTGGTCGATCTGGTTGGTGGTCATGCCCGCGGCGATGTGCTCGCCTACGTAGTCGAGCACGCCCACGTTGATGGCGGCGGAGCGCTTGATGCCCTCGATGTCGGCGGGCGTCTTGTAGAGCGTGCGGGGCAGAACCTCCCAGCCCTCCTCCCACAGGCGCTCGAGGCGCTCGTCGAAGGCGCTGTGACATTTCTTATATTTTTTGCCGCTGCCGCACCAGCAGGCGTCGTTGCGGCCGGGTACGGGTCCGTTGTAAAACATGGCTAACTTCCTTTCATTCGCAGCTAGTATAGCCCACCCACGCGTCCATAAAAGTTGCGGTGATATAGTTCCGATTTAAGCGGTTTAACAGCACAAATAGGAACTATATCACCGCAACTGATGGGGCGGGATAGCGGGTACTAGCTGCTGCGTGGTTTTGCTAGTAGCTCACCTGGCAGGGGATGCCGAGGACTTGGACGCGCGCGGCAATCGTGTCGAGCACCTCGGGCTCCGCTTTGGCAAGGCCGGCGACCGGTGTCTCGCGCGCCACCGTGTAGATGGTCGCCTCCTGCGGACGAATGCGCTCGAGCGCCGCGAGCCAGGGGGCAACGTACTCCTCGCCAGTGTTGTCGATGAGCTTGCCCTGATACTCGCCGGTCAAAAAGATCGTCTGGATAATGACGTGGCCGTTAAAGCTCGTGAACGTCTCGATCTGGTGCTCCACATCGTAGGGGCCAACGGGTTGATCGAGCAGCTGGATAAATGCCGGATCGACCGTATCGAGCTTAAGAATGTTGTCGTCGACCATCATGAGCGCATCGTGCACCTCGGGGCAGTCGGCGCGCGTACCGTTGGAGAGCACGGCGATTTTGGAGTTTGGGGCAAGCTCGTCGCGCAGCGCGACGGCGCCGGCGATGGCCTGCGGAAACTCCGGTGCGGCGGTGGGCTCGCCGTTGCCTGCGAAGGTGATCACATCGGGGAGCTCGCCCTCGGCTGCCATCTCGCGGAGCTTTGCCTCGAGCGCGTCGAGTACCACGGCGGCTGTGTTGTACGGCTCATGGCAGGGGCGCTCGGCGTTGAGGCCGTTTTCGCAGTAAATGCAGTCGAACGTGCAGATTTTGCCGCTGGCCGGCATCATGTTGACGCCGAGCGAGAGACCAAGGCGACGGCTGCGAACGGGCCCAAAGATGGGGCTGGCATTCAAAAACGTAGACATAGGCATATGCTCCTCAAGACAATTGTGCCTAAGCATAGCATCGGCTCCAAAGCAAGGCGCGGGCTCTTGCTTTACAAGTTTCGTTTTTTCACGTCGCTCATTATGCCGTGCCATGAAAAGCCTCGGGTCGGGTACAGTTAATCTGTTAACAAGGCGTAAGACAATGCGGGCCCATCTAGCCGTACTGACGTGCAACTGGATGAGCATTGATGATGGGGGCACAACATGGATTTTACGGTCGAGAATGCGGGCACCACGATTGCCTGTCGCGAATATGCCGGCCCGGATGTGTCGCCTGATACTCCTGCCTTGGTGTGCGTGCACGGCGCCTGCGTCGACGGCGTCTTTTTTGACGCCATCGCCCGCGAGCTCGCCCGCGACTATCGCGTCATTGCCTACGACCGCCGCGGTTGCGGCGAGAGCGGCGACGCTGCAGACGGACGCTACGACCTCGCCGTCCAGGCCGCCGACCTGCAGGCCGTTATCGAGCATATTGGCGCTCCGGCAAACGTACTCGCGCACAGTGCCGGTACGTTGGTGGCCCTGGAGCTTCTCCGTGCAAACCCCGCCATAATCTCGCGTGCGATTCTGCATGAACCCGCCGTGACGGATGAGGGTGCCGGCCTGGGCGCGGCCCCGGTTTTGCTCGAGATGATCGCCGCGGGAAAGGTCTCCAGGGCATTACGGGCCTTCCTGGGCGCCATCGGCGATTCGGACCCCGAGGCCCCCAAGTTAACCGAGGCGGAAGCCAAGCATGCCCTGCGCAACGGCCGCAGTTTCATGGCGAACGAATACGGGATTACTATGACCTGCGTTCCCGATTGGGATAGCGTTCGTGCGTCGAAAACGGTGGCCGCCGTGCTTTTGGGCGAGCTCTCGATTGGTACGCCCCGCGAGGCGGGAACGAGGATAGCGGCTGAGCTTTTGGACTGTCCACTCGTAATGGTTCCCGGCGCGCACAACGGCTTGCGCGATCGCCCGGCAGCGGCTGCCCAGACTGTCCGTGGCATCTTGGGGCTCTAACACCCGTAATAGCCAAAACAGGCTTCACCCGCAAACGTTTCGGCTGTGTTAACAAATGCGCTCAAAACCTCACGTTTGCGGCTCCAATTGCGCCGTCTGCCAACTCATAAAAATGTAACAGCATTCACGTGCTTACCTGCATCGGCAAGGTGTTACCCTTGAAACATTTGGAACCCACCGCTACTATGCGCACCTATCGAAAGGGCCCCATATGCTCAATAATCACGAGGTCAATCTAACCGGCGAGGAGGCTGCCGCCGAGGTCGCCCGCGTCGCGAAGACCTACCCCGTGGTGCGTTTGCTGTCGGCCGATCAGATTAAGAGCGAGTCTAACTGCTTGCTCGCCGGCGATCGCTGCCCTTGTCTGCGTCAGTCGAGTCTTGAGGCCTTGGCAGGTTCCGATGATGTATCGGAGCAACTGCTCAACGATGGTGTTGAGTACCGCGCCCGTCTGCGCCCTCTAAAGGTCGAGGGCGAGCCTCATGTCTTGCTGATGGTGCGTCCGATCGATGGGCAAGAGGCTGCAGAAGAGGACCTTGTCTACACCGACGTGCTGACGAGTGTGCGCAATCGCCGTTATTACGAGGAAAAGCTTCGTGGCGCCCGCATGAATGCCGGCGTTGCGATGATTGACCTTGATGATTTTAGGGCCTTCAACGATACGTGTGGCCGTCATGCCGGCGACCTTGCACTCGGTGCTGTGGCGACAGCCATACGCAGCGGAATTCGTTCGACTGACGAGCTTGTGCGCTATGGCTGCGACAAGTTTGTGGTCGTCATGCCCAATATTCCCTCCGATGACTTCGCCCGTCGCCTGCATCAGGTATCCGAAGCCGTTCATTCCACGATTATTCCGGGCCATGAGTACGTGAGCTTGACGGCATGTGTTGGTGGCGTTCGCATTCATGGCGAGACGGTCGATGAGGGCGTTGGCCGCGCTGTTCAGTTACTGAGCCGTGCTAAGGCAAAAGCCGGTACGGTCGTGACCGATGCCGATTCCATCGAGGCCTTCCAAAGCGAAAAGCCTTTGGTGCTTATCGTCGATGACTCCGAGATGAACCGAGCCATTCTCAACGAGATGCTCAAGGACGAGTATTGCATCCTCGAGGCCGATAACGGTCGTGCGGCGCTCGACATGGTCGACCGCTATGGCGATGAGTTGTCGCTCGTGCTGCTGGACATTGTCATGCCGGGCGCGAGCGGCTTTGAGGTACTGGCCGATCTGTCGCGCCGATCGGGTATCGACAATCTGCCTGTCATCATGATTTCGAGCGAAGATTCCGATGATATGGTTCTGCGCGCGTACGAGCCGGGCGCCTCAGACTATATCAACCGCCCGTTTGACTCCCGTGTCGTGCGCCGCCGCGTAAGCAACACCATCCGCCTATACGCCAAACAGCGCCGCCTGACGAACCTGCTGTCCCAGCAGTACAACGAGCGTGTCAAGAACAGTCGCATGCTCATCGACATCATGGCCGGCGTCATGGAGCTTCGCAATGGCGAGAGCGGCAGGCACGTTACGAACATCGAGAAGCTGACCGAGCTGCTGCTTGGCTGTCTGGTCCAGCGTAGCGGCACGATCTCCCTCGACAATGAGGAACGCTCTACGATCGCCTTGGCTTCGGCGCTGCACGATATCGGCAAGATGTCGATTGACGATGCGATTCTCAACAAACCTGGGCGCCTTACGCCCGAGGAGTTCGAGATTATGAAGACGCATACCACGATCGGCGCCGACATGCTGCGTGAGCTGGGTAGCCATCACGCCGGAAATGCACTTATGGAATATGCGTACCAGATCGCGCGTTGGCACCACGAGCGCTGGGACGGCAAGGGTTATCCCGATGGCCTTAAGGGCGACGATATCCCCATCGCCGCGCAGGTGGTCTCGGTGGCTGACGTGTACGATGCACTGACGAGCGTGCGCGTGTACAAGGACGCTATCCCGCACGAGGAGGCGATCCAGATGATCCTGGACGGTAAGTGCGGCACCTTTAACCCGCTGCTGCTCGATTGTCTGCTCGAGGTGCAAGACCAAATTGCCGAGACGTTGGCACGCCCCGCTGACGTCGTTGCGTTTCCCACGATTTAGTTTGACCAAAGGAGTTTTTAATCCATGATTTCCATGCGTGAGGCGTATGAGAAGATCGGCGCCAATTATGATGACGCGTGCGCTCGGCTGATGGGCGAGGAAATGCTCGCCCGCTTTGCCCTCAAGTTTTTGGATGACGAGAGCATGGACAAGCTAGAGGCCGCCATGGCGGCGGGAGACGCCGAAGGTGCGTTTATGGCGGCGCACACGCTCAAGGGCGTGAGCCAGAACCTGGGATTCGATAATCTGTACGAGCCGGCGGTTGTGGTGACCGAGGCACTGCGTGGTGCCGATGCCGTTGACGGCGCTCGCGAGGGGATGCATGCGCTGCAGCAGCAATATGCGGCTACGATGTCGGCCCTGCGCGAAGCGGCTGAATAAGAGCTTGCGAGCCTTGATGACTATGAGAGTGGATAATCTCCCGTTTTAGGCCCGGTGGTGGTCTCGAAGTGGGAGATTATCCACTCTCGTTCGATACGTGTCCAAAAATCCACTCTCACCCCTTCTGATTAGTGAATGGGCTATGCGCACTGGCGGGGCTTTCCGCATGCAATCAATATCGTTGTTCGATAAACTGTTCGAATAACGATAGAGTCGATGAGGGTGAGTGTATGTCTAACAGCGTTCAGCGTATGGCCAAAGCGGGCGAAAATATCAGGAAGCTTGGCTTTTGCATGGCAGCCGTTTTTGCAGGGATGCTCGTCGCTTTTGCCGCGTTGGTTGTTTACGTGATCTGGTATGCGGTTGCAAACGTTGCTTCTGTCGATTCTTTCGGCGTCGTGACGCTTCTCGATGGCGGGTGCATCGTTATCCCAAGCGGACTGTGCCTGGCACTCGTCGTGGGTATTTCGCTTGTCGTTCTGTGTGGGATCAGCCGTAACATCTCGCGAGGCGTCTCGCCCTTTACCAAGACGCATGTGCGGCTTATCCGTGTTCTTGCGCTTGCCTTTGCTGTTAACGCCGCGGTTTCGCTTATTGGTGCCTACGGATCGGTCAATCTTACCATTGGTGGGCTGGAGCTTTACATTGTGCCTCATTCCTTCGTTATTGAGATTTGCCAAGGCGTTGCCTTTGATGCGGGGTCGCTTATCGGCGCGGCTGTCTGTCTGTGTATCTCGGTGATCTGGAGTTATGCCTCGCTGCTCCAAGAGCAGTCTGACGAGCTTGTGTAGGAGGAAGCATGAGCTATCTCATCATCGAGCTTGAGACGCAGCTGCTTAAGACCGGAAAGACCAGCGCTGATCTGATTCGGGCGACGGGGCATACTCCGGCTAATATTTCAAAGCTGAGAAACGGAAAGATAAAAGCTATTCGCCTAAAGACTCTTCTCGATATCTGTGATGAGCTTGATTGTCAACCGGGAGATATTATTCAGCGTGTGAGCGAGAAAGAGCTTGAGGAGCTTATTGTCGAGCGTGCAAAAAATGTCGTGAGACAGATGCGGGATGGCGGAGGCAACGAGGCGTCGCTTCCGACATCAGTCTTTGCTGTAGATTTGAGCGACGAGTAGCATAAAGCGAACAACTATAACGAAATATCAGCGTAAAGGGGCCCGTGTCTAACACGGGTTCTTTCTTTTAGATTATCTTGACAAATATGAGTTATCGAAAAACAATAACAACTAGAAAAAACGATAAAGGAAAGAAGAAACGATATGATCAGTTTTGCTATCGAGCAGGAAGGGAGGCCAATGAACACATCAGCGATAAAGTTATCAAAGGTGTCAAAGCGCTACGGGAAACGGCGCGTTTTGCATGACGTTTCCTTCGAGGTGCATCAGTCTGAGCTCCTTGCCCTTGTTGGTGCAAACGGTGCGGGCAAAAGCACGCTTATTAAAATCGTCTTGGGCCTCTGCGAGCCGTCGTCGGGGAGCGTGGAGCTCTTTGGGGGCAAGTCGAAAAAAGAGCTGAGCCTGATGCGGACGCGTGTCGGCTATGTGCCAGATTCCTGCGGAGCATACCAATCTCTCAGTGCGGCTGAGAATCTTCGGATCCGATGTGCGGAATGGGGGCTCGATGAGAAACGTGAGGTTCCTCGCGTCTTGGGCCTAGTCGGGCTGGACGTCGATGAGAAAAAGAGCGTGAGCAGTTTTTCTCTGGGAATGAAACGGCGACTGGATATAGCTACGGCTTTATTGGGCGACACCGACGTACTAATTTTCGATGAGCCGGCAAATGGATTGGATCCGTTGGGCATCGAGAGTATATGGGCCCTTATCGGTCGATTAAATCGAGAGCAGGGTAAGACCATGCTCATCTCTAGCCATGATTTAGATGAGTTGGCATCGGTTGCAACAAGCTGCCTGTTTATTCATGACGGCGAACTGCTAAAAAAGGAATCGATGGACGTCATAAGGGATGAGGCGCCATCCCTAAAAGAGTATTACAGGCGCTTGATGAAGGCGGTCTCGCTATGAAGCGGGCGATCCATCCCATAAAGGCGGACATGATGCGTTTGTACAGGATATTTCCGGCGAAGTTTGGTCTTGCGCTTATGCTGGCGTTCGGCCTTCTCTTCGGCATCTTTCTAAAAAACGGAACAACGTTGCTCGCCTTTGGCAATAGCGTTTTTGGGGAGGATATTGGCTTCTGCTGGAATGTAATCGATCCTTCTGCACCCGATGAGTCCCTTGTGCGCAGCGCTTTTGCCGGTACATCCTTGTTCGTCCCACTCATCGTTTGTCTGGTGATTTTACAGGAGCGCGGCTATGAAGAGGGATACCGAATTTCTATGGCAAGAGGTCTCGCCCGCTTTAATGGCGCTCTAGCACATGCATTTTCGTCTGCTTTCATGATTGGCGCAGCATATAGTGCGCTTTGCCTTCTTCTTTTTGCCATAGCCGTAACACGTGGAGGGCAAAACTACGTGCATGGCATGCTGGCTGCATTTTTGCCTGCAATGATAGTCAACGCCGCATTGGTGATATCGGTTGCGCTGGAGACGGTGACCATCTATCGGATTACGGGCAGCGCTGTATTGAGCGGGGCCGTGGTGATAGTTGGATTTGTCATGAGCTTGACGCTCTACGGAACTTACCTTCAGACGCCCATACCGTCCTTGCGATGGATCTTCTTTCTTCCGGGGCCGTACCTTGGAGTCGGATGTGCCCTTGGGTATAGCGATATGGGGCAGCTGGCGCTTCTGGGGTATGGCGCGGCAGCCAGCTGTCTATCGGTATTGATTTACGCTCTCGTGAGCTTTCGTGCTGGGGGTGTGCTCAATGGCTCGTCAGACTAGAAGATTCCTTCATTCAGAATTGAAGCATGTGAGCAAATGGACGTACGCCTTAATCCTGGTAATTTATGCGTGCATGGTGGTATTGCAGCTTAATTCTTTCCCGATGTGGTTCTGTAGCCTCCGTGAGAACAGTTTCTTGGGCTTTTTCCCAGACCCGACGCTTCGGCTATCGGCAGAGGATGTCCTTCTATTTGGTAATGCAGAGGTTTTTCGCGGTCTGCTGTTCAACGTAGCCCCGCTGGCTCATGCATTGTTCTTTCCGTTCATCGCGGCTTGCGTTGTGCCGCGCTTTGTCAGTTCGGGCTTTATTGAGGAACCGTGGGGGTTGTCGGAGGCTCGGGGAGGGAAGCGTGTGTGCGCTATCGTTGCGCGAGTGGTGCTGTCTTCTTTTGCCCTTTTGGGCGCGTTTATCCTGTCGAGTGTCGTTTTGTACTGCCTTAACTGCGCAATCGTTTTGGATGCTCAACAGTGTTTCAACCTGAATATGTTTTGCGATCGACTTCTTCTGGCGAGTGCGGTCTGCCTCGCATACGTGGTCTCTTGCGTGATTGTTGCTTCCTATTTTGGGTCCGGCTTCGGTCCGATTGGCATGCTGCTACTTGTCAACGTTGTAGCGATCTACATACAGCTCGGGGCCAATTCCGTGCTTCCGCTTCCAGCCTCGTTGCTCATGTGGATTTGTGGCGTGACCCCGTTGGAGGATGGTCAATGCACCTCGATTTTAATTGACTGCCTAATAAACGTAGCAAGCGTTTTCACCATTTGCTTTACCGTCGACCAATTGCGGTCGAGATTTCTTTGATTGTTTGTGAGGGATAATCATACCGAGCATACCAAATACAGGGGGGGGCGGGCACCGTGGCTGGTGTCCGCCCCCCCCGTCATGGAAAGCTTTAGCCTGTGTGATTCGCGAGCTAGCGGGCCTGTTTTACTTTGGCCGCTGCCTCGACAAACGACTTCCACAGGTTAAAGTCGGTTTCGAGCGTCTGCCAGGTGTACTCGGGATGCCATTGCACGCCCAAGCAGAACGGCTGGCCCTCGACCTCGATGCACTCGGGAACGCCATCGGTTGCCTTGGCGACCAAGCGCGTGCTCTTACCCAGACGGTCGACGCAGCAGTGGTGTGCGGAGTTGGTCTGGATCAGCCTGTGCCCGCCAACCGCGCGCTCCAGCAGCGAGCCCGGCACGACCTCGACGGGGTGCACGGGATCGTTGAGCACGTGGGTGTGACGCCACTGCGTGCGACCCTCGCGCGCACCCAGGCTCGGCACGTCCATGCACAGGGTGCCGCCGGTGGCGACGTTGAGCAGCTGCGTGCCGCGGCAGGTGGTAAAGAGCGGCTTTTTGGCGCGGAGTACCTTGTCGACCAGCTTAAACTCAAAGCTATCGCGGATTTCGCAGCAGAGGGTGGGGTCGTAGGGTCGATCATCGCCCCAACGTTTGGGATTGACATCGGGGCCGCCGGGAATGGCGATACCGTCAGCGATTTCCACGTAATGACGGATGACCTCAATGTCCTCGGTGATGGACATCTGCAGCGGCAGGCCGCCGGCGGCAAGAATGGCATCGACAAAGACACTTGCGATTTCCTCGTTGGGGGAGAGCGTCTCGCTCAAAAACGGCTTTGCTTCTTCCCAACGCGGTGCGACGAGGATGAGTGGGCGGTCGGCGGGGTCGACGTCGACATGCGGGGTGTAGGACGATGAGGTGCGGGTTCCGATCATAGGTGTTGCTTTCGAATCTAAAGGTGACAGGGCGCATGAGAGACGTAGGACAACACTTTCAATGGATTTGTCCCACGGGGTGGCTGGCTAGTGGCCCTTAATGGAGTTGAGGAAGTCCTGGGCGCGCTTGGTCTGGGGGTGGTCGAAGAACCCGTCGGGCGTGCCGGTTTCCACGATCTGGCCATCGGCCATAAACACGACACGGTCGGCCACGCGGCGGGCAAAGTTCATCTCGTGCGTAATGACGATCATCGTCATGCCCTGCTGCGCCAAGCGCACCATGACCTCGAGCACCTCATTGATCATCTCGGGGTCAAGGGCACTCGTGGGCTCATCGAAGAGCATGGCCTTGGGCTGCATGGCAAGAGAACGGGCGATGGCCACGCGCTGCTGCTGGCCGCCCGAAAGCTGTGCGGGCACCTTATCGGCCTGCTCGGCAACGCCTACGCGGCTCAGCAGGTCCATGGCGCGCTCGCGGGCCTCGTCCTTGGAGACGCCCAGCACGTCGACCGGTCCCAGCATGACGTTCTGCAGCACCGTCATATGTGCGAATAGGTTGAACTGCTGAAACACCATGCCCAGCTCAGCGCGCATGCGGGCAAGATCCTTGCCTTCCTGCGGCAGGGGCTCGCCCTCGATGAGAATCTCGCCCGAGTCGACGGTCTCCAAGCGGTTGATGGTGCGGCACATGGTCGACTTGCCCGAGCCCGAGGGACCGATCACGACGACGACCTCGCCACGGTCGACCGAGAGATTGATGTCGTTGAGGACGTGCAGATCGCCGTAGTGCTTATCGACGTGTCTGAGCTCGATCAGCGGCTGATTGCCGGTGGAAGAGGTGCTCTGTGCCATGGTGCTCGGCTCCTTATGACTCGAAATGGTAAAGCGTTAGCGGATGATGGTCGCGCCGGTTTTGTGCGAAACGTAGACAGCGGCCTTGTTGATCGCGACGTTGATGAGGATGTAGATAACCGCGATCACCAGATAGACCGACACGAGGGCGTCGTAGTTGGTAATGAGCACGCGGGCATTTTGCATGAGGTCGGGGTAGCTCACCACGTAGGCGACGGTGGTGTCTTTGACTACGACTACAAGCTGTGAAATCAACGACGGAATGATAAATCGAATAGCCTGCGGCAACACGATTTTAAAGGTGATTTTAGCCTTGGAGAGACCGAGTGCCTGGGCGGCCTCGACCTGACCGCGCGGCACGGCGTTGACGCCGGCACGGAAGATCTCGGCCAGTACGCCGGCCGCAGCGAGCGCGACGGGAAGCGTGAGCATCCAAAACGACGGCAGTGCGATCTTGTACTGGGGCAGCACCAAAAAGAAGAAGTAGATGAACAGAAGGCTCGGCACGCCACGGAAGAAATCGGTGAGCACGCGGCAGACCAGCTGCAGCGGCTTGATGTCGCTGGTACGGCCGAGCATGAGGGCTAAGCCCAGTACCAGCGCGATGGCGCCGGCGGTGAGCGCGACCTTTACCGTGCCCTCAAAACCGGCAAGCAGGAACTTCCAGGTGGTGAGGTGCGTAAAGAAGTACCAGTAATGGACCGAAAGCTGGCCGGTCACATAAAAGCGCTGCAGTACCAGAGCGATGAGCGCGGCCACGGCAACAAGTGAGATGGCGGTGCCGACGCGAATCTTGGCGCGCATCTTGGGGCCGGGAGCCTCGTAGAGCGCATCGCGCATGGTGAGCGCGGAGGCGGAGTGCTTGCTCATCGGAGGATCCTCACCTTCTTATCGATATAGTTGCCAATGTGGCTCACCACAAAGGCCGTGCCCAGGTAGCCGAGCGCCGAGATAAAGAACGCGGCGACGCCGCCAAGCGAGCGCGTGTTGATGTAGCTCACCACGCCGGTGAGCTCCTGCGGTTTAAGCGGCACCTGACTGCCGAGCGCGGTGGTGAGCATGACGGCGATAAAGAGGTTGGTCATGGGCAATACGCTCGAGCGCAGTGCCTGCGGAATCACGATCTTGGCGAGGATGCGATTAAAGCTCATGCCGAGCGAACGTGCGGCTTCGACCTGGCCGACGCCGACGGTGTTGATACCGCTCATAAAGTTTTCGGAGCCAAAGGCCGAGCCCAAAAGGACCGTGGCGACGATAACGCAGGTGCGGTAGGGCAGAACGACCTTGAGCGGCGGCAGCGCATAGACGACGATGATGAGCAGCGCGATGCCGGGGATGTTACGGAAGACCTGGACATACAGGTCGCCAAAGACGCGCAGTGGCTTGAGCGGCGACACGCGCATCACGGTGACGGCGACGGCCAGTACCATGGCGATGGCAAACGACTCAAGCGTCATGCCCCAGGTTGCTAGCAGCGCGTCGATATAGTTCTGGCCATAGAGCGACCAGAGTTCGGAGAGACTCATGCGGACCTCCCGCCGATAAGGAAAGGGGCTCCCGTGTGTACGGAAGCCCCGACAACTCAGTGAGGAAACAGTTTACCGCAATAAAGCGCATCGTGCGTTTCCGTATGGTTTCGTTGCGGCCGTTACCAGGCTCGCTGACTAGGCGCCGATCTCGGGCAGCTCGGGAACATTGGTGTCGCCCGTACGGTCGCCGATGCAGATCTGCCACAGCTCAGTCCAGGTGCCGTCGTCCTCGATCTTCTTAAGGAAGTCGTTGACAAAGGCGACGCCGTCGGAATCGAGCGGCAGGCCGATGCCATAGGGCTCCTTGCTGCCGAAGGGCTTGCCGGCGATCTTGTACTTACCGGGCTCGCGGACCAGGGCGCTCTGCTGCATGTTGTTATCGATGACGTAGGCGTCAACGCGGCCCTGCTGGAGTGCCTGGCGGGCCTCCTCGTCGGTCTTGAACTCCTGCTGGCTGGCCTTGGGGGCGAACTCCTCCAGGATGGCAGGGCCGTTGGAGCCGGACTGGACGGCGACGTTCTTGTCGACCAGGTCGTCGACGCTCTTGATGTCGTCGTTATCGGCGAGCACCAGGATGGCCTGCTGCGTGTAGTAATAGGGACCGGCAAAGGAGACAAGCTTCTTGCGCTCGTCGGTGATGGTGTAGGTGGCAAAGACGGCGTCGACCTGGCCGTTCTGCAGGACGGACTCGCGCGTGTCCGAGGTCACCTGGGTGATCTCGACCTTGTTCTCGCCCAGGATGTAGTTGGACAGGAGCTGCGCGATACCGGCATCGAAGCCGCGGGTCTGACCGTCCTTCTCGTTGAGGAGGGAGAAGAGCGTGGAGGTCTGAACGCCACCGATCTTAAAGACGCCGGCGTCCTTGACGGCCGTGGCCCAGGTGCTGGCGGCGATGGCGTCGTCATCGGCCTTGAGGCCGTTGTCGACGAGCTTGTCGAATGCCTTAGCGTCGAGCGTAGTGGAAGCCTCGGTATCCTCGGAGCTCTTGGGGGAACCGGCGGCGGAACCCTTGTCGGCCTCGGCGCTGGTGTCGGAGCAGCCGGCAAGACCAAGGCCGGCGACGGTTGCGAAGGTGGCGGCAACGAAGCCGCGGCGGTCGAGAACGACCTGCTGGGAGAGGTTTTTGCTCATGGTAGAACACCTTTCTCAATAAAATCCCTAGCGGTTGAGTAGAGTTATACCCCATCCCGCTCAAATGGGTCAACACGAAATAACTAAGAAACATACTTGTCTTATAGGTTATTCTACCTACCAAAAAGGGACAGGTCTATTTTGGTAGGTTTTATCTGGGAAAACGTCGGTTATTGCTGCTGAGACGGCGTTTCGCGGACGGGGTGGTCGCTCGCGGCGGTCGCTATAATGGCGGCAGCGCGACGCATATATAAGTATGGAGATCGCGTATGAACGGCTATTCGTTTTTCGCGCCGACCGTGACCTAAAACCACCAAAAAGGGGACAGGCACCTTTGTGGTGGTTTGGGCTGGTACGGCGGCCGGTCTCGTTGTTTTGTCTCAATCTGTAACATCTAGACGAGGAAATGGGTTCTTACTGTTACAGATCGAGATCTTATCCTTAGGGGGATTTGAATGTCTCGATCTGTAACAGTTAGGCGGGAATTTGGGCCATAGATGTTACAGATTGAGATAATCGCGTCACGAAAATAAAAACCTCCGCATGGGTGCTTCCCTTGCGGAGGTTTTTTACTCGTTCAGTAGCCTTACGGCTTCGGCGGCCATGTTCTCGACCGTCATGCCGTTCTGAGCGAGCAACTCGTTGGGGTCGTAGCGGTCGGGGAAGCCCTTGGCGATGCCAAAGGTGCGCGTGCGCAACGGCGTGCATGCCAGATAACATGCCACGCGCTCGCCCCAGCCGCCGTCCAAGATGCCGTCCTCGAGGGTGACGACAACGCGATGCTCGGCAGCGAGGCTGTCGAGGAACTCGCGGTCGAGCTCGGTTGCATAGCGCGGGTTGACGAGCGTGGCCTCGATGCCGTACTCGGCAGTCAGACGGTTTGCCACGCGCTCGCCCAGCTCAAAGAAATCGCCGAGCGCGAGCACTGCTACGTCACGACCCTGGCGCACCACGTTGTAGCGAACGGCGCTGTAGTCGGTGCCTTCGGCGGGCGCAAGGTCGGGACGGCCCACCAGGCCAATGCCCGGTACGCGGATCGCCACGGGATGCTCGTGGTGGTCGAGCGACCAGCTCAGCATGGACAGATATTCCTCCATGCAGGCCGGTGCCAAGTAGTGCATGTTGGGAAGACCGCCCAGCATGGAAATATCAAAGAACGAAAGGTGCGTCTCGGACGTAGTGCCAAAGATTGATGCGCCAAACACTAGGATCGTCGCCGGGGCATCGTTGAGGCACAGGTCGTGCCACAGCTCGTCGTAGGCGCGCTGCAAAAACGTGCCGTACACACCAAAGACTGGCTTGGCGCCCGAGCGCGCAAGCGCGGTGGCAAAGGTCACGGCGTGCTCCTCGGCAATGCCCACGTCAACAAACTGCTTGCCTGCCGCGGCGCGAAGCTCGGGTGTAAAGCCCATGATGTAGGGCGTGGCGGCCGTGATGCCCACGATCTGCGGATCGCGCTCGATGGCGGCGCTGAGCGCCTCGCCCGTAATGTCGGCATAGGTGCGCGGCGCAGGCTCGCTCGGATGACCCGGGCAGAGCTTGCGCCCAGTCGCCATGTCAAACGGACCCACATGATGCCAGCGCTCGGGGTCGCTCTGGGCTGGCTCAAAGCCCTTGCCCTTTGCGGTGGAGACGTGCAGCACGATGGGATGATCGATATCGCGCAGCTCCTGCAGCGCGTCGACCAGGGCCAGCACATCGTTGCCGGCGTCCAGATAGCGGTAGTCGAGTCCCATCGCGCGGAAAACGTTGCGCTCGCAGGTGCCGTTGCTGGCGCGCAGCTCGGCCAGATTGCGATACAGGCCACCGTGGTTTTCGGCGATGGACTGGTCGTTGTCATTGACGATGATGATCAGGTTGCTGTCGAGATCGGCGGCGTTGTTGAAGCCCTCAAACGCCAGACCGCCCGAAAGCGAACCGTCGCCAATGATGGTAATGACGTTGTAGCTGTCGCCCGCCAGATCACGGGCGTGTGCCAAGCCGCAGCCCAGGCTCACCGATGTGGAGGTGTGGCCCATGGCGAACAGGTCGTGTTCGGACTCGTCGGGATTGGCAAAGCCAGAAGCCTCACCATAACGCTCCGGATCGATATAGGTGTACGCGCGCCCGGTCAGCGCCTTGTGGGCGTAGGTCTGGTGCGATACGTCAAAGACAATTTTGTCGGTGGGGGAGTTAAACACGCGATGGAGCGCGACCGTGAGCTCAACGACGCCCAAGTTGGGGGCAACGTGTCCGCCGACAGCGGCGGAGCTTTCGAGGATTGCCTGGCGGATCTCACCGCAGAGCAGCGGAAGCTCGGCGCGGTCGAGAGCCTTGACGTCCTCGGGCGTTGTCGTTTGCGTAAGCAGCATCGTTGTGGGTTACTCCATGCGAATCGTGCGCCGGCACTCCCTCGGCCGGCACAATTGCACAAGACAGTCTCGCACATTTTGGCGTTTGATATGTGACGGCGGCGCGGTAATTCGCCAACTGGTGGGGCAAAACGTTTTGTCCGATGCCATACTGATGTGTTCCATGATGTTTTTATCGATTGTGCACAGGCCGTGGCTTGTCGCCGTGAGTCGCTGGAAGGAGGCAGCATGTCCGATGCCGTTCGTGCCGAGAAAATCGCGTGCGAAGTAGACCATGCTGCCCGTCAACTGGCGCAGGCGGGCCGTCTGGACCTGACGCGCGAGTTTATCCAGCATGGCGACGTGACGGTCTATGCACATGTGACCTCGGTGGCACGGGCAAGTCTGTCCTTTGCCGAGCACTTGGGCCGTGCTGGCATTTCGATCGACCGTGCCTCGCTGCTGCGCGGAGCCTTGTTACACGATTACTTTCTCTATGACTGGCACGATCCCGATCCGAGCCATCGCCTGCACGGATTTCGGCATCCGTTTTTTGCCCTGGCGCGTGCCGAGGAAGATTTTGAGCTGACGTCTCGTGAGCGGAATATTATCGTACGCCATATGTTTCCGCTGGTGCCGGTGCCGCCGACGTGTCGTGAGGCATGGATTGTGTGCCTGGCGGATAAATGGTGTGCTCTGCGTGAGACGGTCGCCGGTCGTCTGCGGCGCAAGGACGAGACAGACGATAGCGTGAGTAAAGCATCGAGCGAAAAGAGGAGAGGGTAGACGGTGGGGACCGCGATTGATATGGCGTTTGGCGGTGCGACGCTTGCCGCCTGCCCACTCTCGGCACTGGTGCTCTCGTTTGCCTTTTACGGGTTTTGCGGTTGGGCATGGGAGTCGACAGTATGCGCCATGCTCAATCACGGACGATTTGCCAACAGTGGCTTTTTGCTGGGGCCGTGCTGCCCCATCTATGGCGCGGGCGGCATTGCCTGCTGGCTGCTGTTGCGCGGGATTTCGGATGCCTTGAGCCAGTTTGTCGCTGCAGCGCTCGTATGCAGCGTGATTGAGTACAGCGTAGGCGTGCTGTTGGAAAAAACAACGGGCGCTCGCTTTTGGGATTACTCGCACCTGCCGTTTAACTTGCACGGACGCATCTGTCTGTACTGGGCCTGCGCGTTTGGCTTGGGTGCGTTGTGCATTTGTCGTTTAGTGGAGCCGGCATTGCTGGGACTGCTTGGCCATCTGCCGGTGCTGATTGTGCGGCTGTCCGCCTTTATCGTCGCGGTCGCGATGATGGTCGACGCGGTGTGCTCGTTGGCGAGCTGGCGGCGTCTGTCTGATCAGCTGGAGCGCGTCCGGGCCGACCTTGCCGACCGCATCAATGAGTCGCTTGCCGATGCCTCGGACTCAATGCTCGAACGTATTCCCGATTCTACGATTGACTCGGTGGCACAGACGCACATCCGTAGCCGTGCCGTTAACGCGTGGCTGGCCGAGCTGGGTGACGCCGCGCTCGATGCCCTGCGCGAGAAGGCTTCGATGCCGACGTTTATCGCGGATGGGGCTCGCGGCCTGGCGCTTGCCGCCCGCCGCGTGGCCGATGCCGCGCCGAACATGCCGCGTCCGTCGCTCAGCCGTCGCCTTGCCGGCAAGCGCATGAGCCGTCCGGTGCCAAGCGTGTCGCTCAGCCGACGCGACCTGCGCTTCTTCAATGCCTTCCCGCGCTTGCGCATCAACCGCTACGAGGGCGTCATCCGAGCTACCGACCTCCGTGACCGAGCCCGCGAGCTGTTCCGCCGCTAGCCGGGACGGGCACGCTCACGGCTCCCTTGCTCGCGTATTTCCCGTCCGTTTCGCGTCCGTTGCCGCGCCGTTTCCAAGATTGCGGCACCGTTTCCATTCGACAACGCAGCGTTTAACAACGCCGTATCTGGTCTACACCAGTTGGCCCTCGGCCGCATCATGAGCGCCGACAACGTTCATGCGACCAAGGGGGAGCGAATGTACGATACGGGATCGACAACGTTTATGCTCATCTGCACCATGCTCGTGTTTTTAATGACACCGGGTCTGGCGTTTTTCTATGGCGGCCTGTCCAGGCGCAAAAATGTCATCAACACCATGCTTATGTGCTTTGGCGCCATTGGCCTGGTTGGTGTGCTGTGGATTGTTGCCGGCTGGTCGCTGGCCTACGGTGGCGACGGTTCTAACCCGTTTATTGGCGGCTTTGACCAGCTGCTGTGCCTGCCGGTGCTCAACCAGGTGCTGCAGGCGGCCGAGGGCAATGCTGCGGATGGTGCCGTCTACCCTCAGATCATCAACATCGCCTTCCAGATGGCGTTTGCCATGATCACCGCCGCTATCGTTACGGGCAGTCTGGCAGGCCGCGTTAAGTTTGGTGCCATGACGGCCTTCCTGGGCATTTGGCTGCTCGTGGTCTATGCGCCGCTCGCCCACATGGTTTGGGGCGGCGATGGTTCCTTTATCGGCGACATCATCGGCGCGCTCGACTTTGCCGGCGGCGACGTGGTACACATTTCGTCCGGTCTCACGGGCCTGATTCTCTGCTTAATGCTCGGCCGTCGTCGCGGCTTTGGCATGATGAGCTACCGTCCGCATAACGTGCCGTTTGTGGCGCTGGGCGCCGGCCTGCTTTGGTTTGGCTGGTTTGGCTTTAACGGCGGCAGCGAGTTTAAGGCCGACGCCGTGGCGGCGCTCGCCATCCTCAACACCGTGACGGCCAGCGCGGCGGGCATGGTCTCGTGGCTTGCCGTCGAGCGCGTGCACACCGGTCGCCCCACGCTGGTGGGTGCCAGCACCGGTCTGGTTGCGGGCCTTGTGGTGGTCACGCCGGGTGCGGGCTTTGTCGAGCCGTGGGCAGCGCTGGTCATGGGCCTGATCGTCTCGCCCGTCTGTTACCTGGCCATCAGCCATCTTAAGACCAAGTTTGGCTACGACGATGCGCTCGACGCGTTCGGTTGCCACGGTATCGGCGGCATCTTGGGCGGTGTGCTCACGGGCCTGTTCTGCGTGCCGGAGCTCTCGTGGACCGGTAAGGGCGGCCTGTTCTACACGGGCGACGTGTCGCTGCTTGTCTCGCAGGTTCTGGGCATTGTGGTGACGGTCGTTATTGTGCTGGTGCTCGACTTGGTGATCGCCGCGGTGGTCAAGGCACTGTTCCACGGCAGCCTGCGTGTGGACGAGGCCGACGAGGCGCTGGGCCTGGATGCGAGTCAGCACGGCGAGAGCGCCTATCCTTCTTTCTCCGGACTCGATTAGCAGCTTCCCCAAGCTCCGCACCTTGCCGTTCAATCGTCGCGCGGCTTTCCCAGGCACCCGACCTTACCCCTCAAACCGTCGCTTGCGTACCGAAGTACGCGGCGCTCCTCTTTCGGGGCAATCTCGGGCACCTCGAAAACCAGCGTCATTGAATGGCAATTCTTTTATTTGATAAAGAGAGGAATTCACTATGAAGAAGATTACGGCGATTGTTCGTGCCGAGAAGCTTGAGGTTCTTAAAGACGCGCTGTTTGCTGCTGATGTTCGCGGTATGACTATCAACCAGGTGCAGGGCTGCGGCGCACAGCATGGCTGGAAGGAATACGTGCGCGGCAACGAACTGCTCGTCAATACCATCCCCAAGGTGCAGTTCACCCTCATCTGCGCTGATGAGCACGTTGACGGAATTGTCGACATCATCTGCAATGCCGCCCGCACCGGTGCCGTTGGAGACGGCAAGATTTGGGTCGAGCCGGTCGAAGAAGTCATCCGCATTCGCACCGGCGAACACGGCCCGGCCGCGGTGTAGAATCGACCGTCTGCCATCCGCAACGTTAAAATGCTGCAATGAGGCACAAGACTTGCGTTGCGGATGGGCGGATTATGGGTCGCAATAAATATCCCGAGGAGACGGTCGCGAAGATTCTCGACGCGGCGCTGGAGCTATTCTGCGTACAGGGTTATGAGGGGACGAGCATTCAAGATATCGTCGACCGCCTCGATGGCATGACCAAGGGCGCTGTCTATCATCACTTTAAGAGCAAAGAGGAGATTTTCAACGCCGCATTTGATCGGGCAATGGCTCCGATTGTTGAGCAACGTCGCTCAACGCTTGGTATCGGCAATATGACCGGAGCCCAAAAGCTCAAGCGACTGTACGCGCCCGAGTCTGTCGTTCCGCAAATTGAGCTATGGGCACGCATGCATCCTGCGGCAGATCCGGTAAAAAGCTCGCGTCTACTGGCGATGCAGTACCAGGGCTCGTTCGACGAGTCGGCCGATGGCTGTCTCTTGCCAGTGATCGAGGAGGGCATCGCCGACGGCTCCATTGCGTGCAAATGCCCGCGCGAAGCGGCTGAGGCCGTATCGTTGTTGGCGAATCTTTGGCTGCTGCCGCTGTTCCGTCCGCTCGAGACCAAAGATCGAATGCTCGCTCGCGCGCAATGTTTGGCGCAGATGGCGGCCGCGGTGGGGCTCGATTTGGGTAATGAAGTGCTTCAGACAACGGCTCAGATTTGGGACGTATGGAACCGTGCTGGGTGGTAATATAGATACTGACGGTATGTAATTGATTTGTAAGGGTAGCCACGGCTGCCCTTTTCAAGTCATTAAATACATACTAACGGTATGTATAGGGGTGGGCTTATGGCTGGAATGCGGAGGAGTAGCGTCTCGTTGACGCAAAAAACAGTACGATCTATCAGACTTTTTGGCCTTCTTGTTGCGCAGCTGTGCACGTATTCGATGCTGTCGGCGCTGTGCTTTGCGTGCCCGCTTTACTTGTTCGATTGCAGCGGCTCATCAACGTTATATGGTGCCGTCGCGGCGATAGCGTTCGTGCCGGGCGTGCTTGCGACTCCGGCTGGCGGAATCTTGGCGGATCGCGGGAGACATCGCGGGGTTCTTGTGGTGCTCGGTATTGTTCTGATGGCTGCATCACTGTTGTTTATCCCCATGAAGCGTTCGCTGCCTCTTGCCGTTGTCGTGGTAGCAATGCTTTGCGTCCAATATGGTATCCAATCGCTGCTGAAACCGATGCTTCAAATTGAGACGGTGCGCATGACGGGCCCAGAAAAGGTTGAGCGTGCCACTGCGCTGGTCTCGCAGATAACCATGGCGAGCAATATCTTGGGGCCTGTAGTCGGGACGGCAGTCTATGGGTGCTTCGGTATCGATGCTCTATGCGAAACCGCGGCGTTGACGTTTGCGATGTCAGCCCTGCTGTTCGGGGGCGCACTCAAGCGAAATGCCTCATCTGGAATGACAGGGGACAGTACGACTTGCTCGACATGCCGAAACGATTTTCGGGAGTCGATTCGGTACCTGTTTCAAAACGCATCATTGCTCGTTGGGATTTTGCTTGCGGCTATTTTGAACCTTGCGTTAGTTGGGTTAACGATTGGTGCTCCCGTTATTGTTGCAAAGCATCTCGGAATGCAGTCATCCTTTGTTGGGATTATTGAGGTGGCTATGGGCTTAGGTGGTCTTGTCGGCAGTGGTTTGGTCGGTATTTGGCCGCATCGTTTTTCCTTCAAGGGCATATGTCGATATGTTGCGATGATCTGTTTAGGAGTCGTACCGATTATTGTCACGCTACTGAGCGGTCCTAACGAATTTGCGTTTGTCGCGCTTGCGGCCGGCTCGGCATGGGTCATGGCGTGGGCAAGCGTTACATCGGTTGAAGTCGTTTCATTCGTTCAGCGGTCAGCGCCAAAGGAACTCTGCGGAAAAGTGCTGGCACTCGTTTACATGGCGCTTTCCTGCGCAATGCCTATTGGCCAATTGGTTTACGGGCTCGCATATGATCGATGGACTCCGGCGATTGTACTCGCAGGAATGTTGGCGGTGCTGACGTTGATGACAGCGCTGTTTTATCGGCTGAAAAGTCGCTTATGTCGAATGTCTTAAGGCGCTGGGGCACCGTGAATTTGTGGAGGCAGTGGCACGTCGCGCCGGGACGCCATTGTTTGGGCGCGCCCGTTCTCGTCTACAATATCGTGCAGACGAAGGAGAGGCACGCCCATGATCAAGATGTTTGCGAGTGACTTAGACGGAACGCTACTGAACGCCCTGCATGAGGCGGATGGGACCATCCGCCGTGCCATTCGCGAGCTGACCGAGGCTGGCCTGCATGTGGTTCCCGCGACCGGGCGCTCGACGTTGCCAATCGGCGAGCATGGCTTTACGGGGCTGGCGCTCGATGCCTGCTGCTCTAACGGCTCCATCGTGCGCGACAGTCATGGCGAGGTGCTCAAAACCTGGACCATCGATCCGCAGGTTACCGAGGAGCTGCTCAAGGCATTCCCGGACATTTGCTTTGATTGCTCCACACCCGATGGCATGTTCTCGAGCGGTTCGTTCGAGATGCATCAGGCGGGTTTTAAGAAGGACAGCCCTATCAAGCGCATCGTGATGCGCGGCATGCGTGCACGTGGCGGCTATCACGAGGAGCAGTATTTCGATCAGTCGATCGGTGACATCCTGCGTCACGATGTGTGCAAGATCAACTGCCGCGTGACCTCGCCCGAGCTTGAGCGCGACCTTAAGGCGTATCTTGCCGAGCGCTCGGACCGCGTGGTCAATGCGCCGTTCGATCCGGTGATGTTCGAGATCACGGACGTGGCGTGCAACAAGGGCGAGAGTGTGGCCTGGCTGGCGGGTTACTACGGTATTGCCGAGGACGAGGTCGCGGTTTACGGCGACGGCGGCAACGACATTGCCATGCTCAAGCGCTTCCGTCACAGCTACGCGACCAAAAACGCAAGCGATGCAGCTAAGGCCGCCGCGACCGCGACCATCGGCGGCTGCATGGTCCACGCCGTCCCCAAACACATGCTCGCCACCATGCGCGAGCAAAACTCCCGCACCGTCATCGAATAATGTGACAAAGGGACAGTCCCCCTGTCACTTGGGAGATGCCGGCTTTTGGCGTATGGGACTGTTACGCTTTCGCCACCAACAAATTTCGAGTTATTCGGCCTGCCGGAGGCCGTTCAAGGGCTAAAGTTGCCGTCTCGGGAACATTCACACCTCTAATGGTGTTTGATTCGGCGACGTAAGTGTGCAAATGGGCATGTATGCACTCAAATAAGGACAAAAACCCTCAGATAATCCCAGCGGTGCAGTTATACAGAACCAGCAGCGTGGCCGAATAACTCGAAAAATGTAGGTGACAGTCCGGCAACAAGCTCGGGCATGGCAAAGGAACTGTTCCTCCGCCATGCCCGAGCCCCAATCTTCTGATATACGAACAAACATTCGCATATCTAACTGCGCTTTGATAGAATCGGTATCGTTAACGGCAGTTCCATGTGCCGGGCAGCGCCCTCCATCTGATGGGAGGTGATGCCCATGACCGATTTGATTGATTTCGTGAGACTTCTGACCGCTTTGGTCTCGTTCTTCACGGCGCTTGTCGGCCTTTCCGAGGCACTTAAGCAGCGTTCGAAGCGCAACAGAAGGGGTCGCCGCCGCTAAGGCGTTGACCCCCTAATGCAAACAACGGCGCTGCCCAGCTTTCCAGAACTTGGGCTGCCGTCGACACTATTCTACCCACGAATGACATTTTGAACAATTGGCAATGCCGCTTCAAAAGCCAGGCACAACTGGCACAACCTAGGCGGTCGCTGAATGTGACAAAGGGACTGTCCCTTTGTCACATTCCAAATATTGCCTTTACGTGTTGATACACACGGTGTGCAATAATACTCGCACTGTGCAATAGCGTACAGTCTGAGTAACAAGGAGGACGCTTGTCCCAGCTCGAGAAATGTGATCGCCGGTCCCTTCGCTCGCAGCGCGCCCTTCGCCAGGCGCTTGCCAGCGAGCTTGCCGAAAGCGGCGACCTTTCGCGCATTAACGTCGCGTCGCTCACCGAGCGCGCCGGTCTTACACGCCGCACGTTCTATTCGCACTACCGCGATATCCCCGACTTTATCAGCCAGATCGAGAACGGCCTGCTTGCCGAGATTCGCGAGCGGGTTGAGCTTATCACCGCAGCTAAATTACCCGATCTTTACCGCAATATCGACGAGCTCGAGCCGGCACCCGGTTCGGTTGAGCTGCTTCGCTATCTTGCGGCTAATCGCGACCTTATCGGGGCCCTGCTGGGCCCGGGCGGCGACCCCGCCTTTATTAAAAAGATCATCGATACCGCACGCGAGGCCGTGGTGCCGCGTGCACAGACGGGCATTTTGGGCTTGGCGCTGGGCACCTTCTTTGACTACTACGTCACCTATGTCGTGAGTGCCGAGGTCGGCATGATCCAACGTTGGTTTGAGCGTGGCCTTTCCGAATCGCCCGAGACCATGGCGCGCATCATGACGGTCATCGCTTTTGTGCGCCCTGGTGACCTGTACGGCCAACCCATCGATATCAACGTGCCGGAATACGGCATGAAGCTATTGAATCTGCAGCTCGAGGATGCGGTCGACACCACCGCAACCGTCGAGTCCAACAACTAAGAGGAGAGACAATGAGCAAACTCGTCGAGGGCATTAAGGACCGAATGGTCGCTGCCGCGCGTGAGGCTGCACCCGCCGTGGTGGACGCCGCGCAGAAGGCGGCGACCGCGGCTGCCGAGAAAGTTGCCGAGGCAGTTGCCGATGCCAAGAACGCGGCAGGGGAGACGTCCGTCGTCAGCGAGCCCGCCACCGCCGCTGAGCCCGTAGCCGTCACCGCCGCCCACGCCCCCGAAGGCGCGATCTTCAACCCCGAGGCCGCCCGCGGCAACCTGCACCTGGGCATCGACGTGGGCTCCACCACCGTTAAGCTCGCTGTGCTCAACGACGACAACCAGATTGTCTACGCCAAGTACCAGCGTCACCACACCGACGTCCGCGCTTGCGCCCGCGACTTGTTCGAGGGTGCCGCGACTGTACTGCCGACGGCCCAGATGACCTGCGCCATCACCGGATCGGGCGGCCTGCTGCTGTCCCAGTGGCTCGACCT
Organism: Collinsella sp.; assembly: GCA_048375035.1. Lineage (GTDB taxonomy): Bacteria > Actinomycetota > Coriobacteriia > Coriobacteriales > Coriobacteriaceae > Collinsella. The sequence continues at coordinate 4,629 of DBGEDL010000077.1, read as the reverse complement.
GGAGTTTGTCCAGGAGGTCATCGCCAGCAAGCGTGCCGTCGAGACCCTCATCCCGGCCACCGATGTCGCCATCGAGCTGGGTGGCGAGGACGCCAAGATCATCTACTTTGATAACGGCATCGAGCAGCGCATGAACGGCACCTGCGCCGGCGGCACGGGCGCGTTCATCGACCAGATGGCCACTCTGCTACACACCGACGCCAGCGGCCTTAACGAACTCGCGGCCAACGCCACCACCATCTATCCCATTGCCAGCCGCTGCGGCGTCTTTGCCAAGACTGACGTGCAGCCGCTGCTCAACGAAGGCGCCCGCCCCGAGGACGTCGCCGCTTCCATCTTCCAGGCCGTCGTGACCCAGACCATCTCGGGCCTGGCGTGCGGCCGTCCCATCCGCGGCAACGTCGCTTTCTTGGGCGGCCCTCTGCAGTACCTCTCCGAGCTGCGTCATCGCTTCTATCTCACGCTCAACCTGGACGAGGAGCACCGTATCGTGCCCCAAAACGCCCACCTGTTTGTGGCGAGCGGCGCCGCCATGGCGCACGAGTCCAATAAGCTCAGCACGTTCCCGCAGCTCATCGAGGCCATCGATGCCCTGGGTGACACCCAAGGTGCCGAGGTCGAGCGCTTGGACCCGCTCTTTGCCACCGACGAGGACTTTGCCGAGTTCAAAACCCGCCACAACGCCGAGGTCGTCCCCAAGGGCAAGCTCGAAGGCTACACCGGCCGCGTGTTCATCGGCATCGACGCCGGCTCCACCACCATGAAAGCCGCGCTCGTGGGCGAGGACGGCCAGCTGTTGCACACCTGGTACGGCAACAACAATGGCGACATCCTGGGCACGGCCAAGGTCATCATGGCCGATTTCTACAACCACATCCCCGCCGGCTGCACCATCGGCCACGTGACCACCACGGGCTACGGTGAGGCGCTGCTCATCGAGGCCCTCAAGGCCGATTCCGGCGAGATCGAGACCGTCGCGCACCTGCGCGGCGCCAAGGCATTCCTGCCCGGCGTCGAGTTTATTCTGGACATTGGCGGCCAGGACATGAAGTGCCTGCGCGTCAAGGACGGCGTGATTGAGCACATCATGCTCAACGAGGCTTGCTCGTCGGGCTGCGGCAGCTTTATCGAGAGTTTCGCCGTGTCTATGAACATGGACGTGCGCGCGTTCGCCGATGCCGCCATCCATGCCAAGGCCCCGGTCGACCTGGGCAGTCGCTGCACGGTCTTTATGAACTCGCGCGTCAAGCAGGCGCAAAAGGAAGGCGCCACGGTGGGCGACATCGCGGCCGGCCTGTCCTATTCCGTCATCAAAAATGCCCTGTTCAAGGTCATTAAGCTGCGCGACCCCAAGGAGATCGGCAGCCAGGTGATCGTTCAGGGCGGCACCTTTATGTCCGACGCCACGCTGCGTGCGTTTGAGCAGCTTACCGGCGTTCATGCTGTGCGCCCCGACATTGCCGGCTGCATGGGCGCCTACGGTGCGGCACTGCTCGCCCGCGATCGCGCCGGTGCCGACGGCACCTCGACCATCCTGTCGGCCGAGGACATCGCGCACCTCACCGTGACGCAAAAGCATGTTCGCTGCGGCCGTTGCTCCAACAACTGCCAGCTTACCGTCAACGACTTTGGCGGCGGCAGGCGCTTCATTACCGGCAACCGCTGCGAGAAGGGCGCCGGCCACAAAAAGCAGAAGACCGAGGCCCCCAACCTCTTCAAAAAGAAAAACGATCTGCTGTTTAACCGCGAGGTGCTGAGCCCCGACGAGGCCCCGCGCGGCACCGTCGGCATCCCCCGCGCGCTCAACATGTACGAGAACTACCCCTTCTGGCACGCGTTCTTTACGCGCTTGGGCTTTAGCGTGCAGCTGTCCGACCAGTCGAGCAAAAAGACCTACCAGGCGGGCATTGAGTCCATGCCGTCCGAGAGCGTGTGCTATCCGGCCAAGATGAGCCACGGCCACGTGATGAACCTCATCGACCGTGACGTCGACTTTATCTGGATGCCGTGCGTGCGCTGGGAGCGCAAGGAGGATCCGACGGCAGGCAACTGCTATAACTGCCCCATCGTCATGAGCTACCCCACGGCGCTGGCGCTCAACATCGACGAGATCCGCGAGCAGAGCATCGAGTTCCTGTACCCGTTTGTGCCCTATCACGACAAGACCGAGCTCAAGCGCCGTCTGTACCAGGTGCTCGCCGTCGACCGCGTGGCCGATGCGCAAGCCGGTCGCGGTCGCGTGCGCGGTCCCAAGATCACGCGCTCTGAGGTCGATGCCGCCGTCAACGCTGCCTTTGAGGCCGATGCGCGCTTCCACGAGGACATCCAGACCATGGGCGAGGAGGCTCTTAAGTGGGTCGAGGACCACGGCGGTCACGGCATCGTGCTCGCCGGCCGTCCCTACCATAACGACCCCGAGATCAACCACGCCCTGCCCGAGCTTATCTCGAGCTTTGGCTTTGCGGTCTTTACCGAGGATTCGCTCGCGCATCTGGTGAAGCCCGAGCGTCCGATTCGCGTCGTTGACCAGTGGATGTACCACAGCCGCCTGTACGCCGTCGCCCGTTTTGTGACGATGCGCAACGACCTGGACCTGATCCAGCTTAACTCTTTCGGCTGCGGTCTGGACGCTCTGACCACCGACCAGGTGCAGGAAATCCTTGAGGCCAGCGGTAAGATCTACACCGTGCTCAAGATCGACGAGGTGTCCAACCTGGGCGCCGCGCGCATCCGCATCCGCTCGCTCATGGCAGCGCTCAAGGACCAGGAGGCCGAGCGCCTGGCCGAGGCCACGGCCGCGGGCGAGGCCTACGAGCAGGGCGATGCCGCGCCGGTGGCCCCTTCTACGGATGCCCCCGCGTTCGCGAGCCGTAAGTACACGTTCGAGGCTCAGCGCGAGAGCGCTTCGACCGCGTGGCCCAAGGTGCCCTTTACCGAGCAGATGCGCGAGGAGGGCTATACCATCCTGTGCCCGCAGATGGCGCCGATTCACTTTGACCTGGTCAAAGAGGTATTCCGCGGTGCCGGCTACAACTTGGAGCTGCTGCCTTCGACCGACCACGACGCCGTCGAGGCCGGCCTGCGCTACGTGAACAACGACATCTGCTACCCGTCGATTCTGGTGACGGGCCAGATCATGGAGGCCGTCGAGAGCGGTCGATACGACCTGTCCAAGACGGCCGTGGTTATCAGCCAGACTGGCGGCGGCTGCCGTGCCACCAACTACATCGCGCTCATCCGCAAGGCCCTGTGCGAGAGCGGCCACCCCGAGATCCCGGTGATCTCGCTTTCGGCCGTGGCGCTGGGCGAGGACAACCCCGGCTTTAAGATTACGCCGGCGCTGCTCAAGCAGGCCGTGTACGCGGTGCTCTTTGGCGACGTGATGATGCAGATGCTCTACCGCTGCCGCCCGTACGAGGCCACGCCCGGTGCCGCCAACGCGCTCTACGAGGAGTACATGGCGCGCGCCCGCAAGCTGGCGCCCAAGTTCAACCGCCACAACTACACCAAGCTTGCGCGTGAGGCCATCCGCGCGTTCGACACCATGCCGCTCGTGGGCGAGGGCACCAAGCCGCGCGTGGGCGTGGTCGGCGAGATCTTGGTCAAGTTCCACCCTACGGCCAACAACCACGTGGTCGATGTCATTGAGCGCGAGGGCTGCGAGGCTGTGGTGCCGGGCCTGCTCGACTTCTTCCTGTACTCCATGAGCAACGCCGAGCTTCAAAAAGACGAGCTGGGAAGCTCTGCCACTACGCGCGCTAGCATGCAGGCGCTCATTAAGCTGGTGGACTGGATGCGCACGCCGGTGGAGGAGATGCTCGAAAAGTCCCGCCGCTTCGAGGCGCCCGAGCGCATTGGCACCATGGCGGACAAGGCTCGTACGGTGCTTTCGGTGTGCAACAACATGGGCGAAGGCTGGCTGCTCACGGCCGAGATGCTCGACCTGATCGACCACGGTGCGCCCAACATCATCTGCACGCAGCCCTTCGCGTGCCTGCCCAACCACGTAGTGGGTAAGGCTGTGATCAAGGAGCTGCGCCGTCAGCATCCCGAGAGCAACATCGTCGCGGTGGACTACGACCCCGGCGCGTCCGAGGTCAACCAGCTCAACCGCATTAAGCTCATGATCAGCGTGGCCAAGGAAAACATGCGCGCCGGCAAGGGCTTTAAGCTCGAGAAGGTGGCGCCGCTCGCGATGGACGAGGTCACCGGCCAGATGCGTGCCCACGATGGCTGCGTGAGCTGCGGCTCGGTCGACGAGAGTGCCGTGGCGTCGGTCGCTGAGCGCCTGGGACGCGGCATTAAGAAGTAGTTGGCCTGCTTCGAGCCGGATATAAGACAAACGGGTGGTATCCGTACCGGCTACCACCCGTTTTGCTGGACATATGTTGCGTAAATTGCCTCACTGCCGCCTCTTATAAAATCGTTTTTCGGAAGTATGCGGCAAAATCTGAATAGGCCGAGCACACCAGATATATCCAAGCCCTGTACCTGCACTGATAATTGTCCTTGGGGGAAGCGGGCACTGCGGGGGCGCGTCAACAGCGCGCGATTTCCGCGTCGCAGCGCTACCCTGATGCTGAACGCCGGGACGATGACCCACTGACCTGCTGACGCCTCTTCGGCCGT
>DBGEDL010000076.1:0-2948 GCA_048375035.1 Collinsella sp. | reverse complement strand
GCACAATTTGTCAATAAAAAAAAGATTTCAATTGCTTAAAACGCAAAAACGCACAAAATATTGTACCTTTAACGGCTGGCGCGGGTTAAGTTTGTCGCGAGTTCCGCACGCAAAGGAAAGCACTTAATGTGCTTTCCGTCTTGCGCAGGACTGTAGAGCAGCAAACTAAACCCGCGCCAGCCGGCCCCGGAGACCCTCCCGGAGGGACCGAAAAATTTTTTCAAAAAAGTTGTTGCGCGGCGGACAGACTTCTGTGTATACTAATCCCCGCAGCGCACGCGAGCGGAAACAAACGCGAACGCCTGCCTGGGGAGTTAGCTCAGTTTGGTTAGAGCGCCGGCCTGTCACGTCGGAGGTCGCGGGTTCGAGCCCCGTACTTCCCGCCAACGCAATTAAAGCCACGTCTTCGGACGTGGCTTTTTGCGTTTGATGCACTTTGTTTCGATAGAACGATCGCCCCGGTGCATCTTCGCCCAGAATCCCCGCGCCTTCGGGAACGCAAGTAAAATCTAATAAGTATATCTGTCTGAACAACAGCTTTGTTGCGCAACACCTGTTCTACGAGACAGGGGGTTAGGTTATACTAAATTGCACTGTGCGCCGCACCTGATGCATTTCGCTCCAAGCGCGGCACTCAGTGGATATCCGATTTACCATTTGGATGTCCTGGCGGTCATTTAGCGTCTCGACACAAGCTCGGCCCCGGAGCTCGTTCGAGCTGTTCGTATTCCTTGAAAGGGAAAAATGGACATATCGAGGAAGACTGATTACGCCCTTCGTATGCTGGCGATGCTTGCCGAGGATCCGGAGCGTTTGCTTTCTGTTCGCACCGCTGCCGAAGAGGTCAATGTCCCGTATTCGTTTGCCCGCTCGATTCAGCACGGTTTGGTCCAGGCCGGTATTGTGGAGAGCCTGCGCGGCGTCCACGGTGGCATGCGTCTCAAGGTCAGTCCGGACGACGTCACTATCCGCCAGGTCGTCGAGGCCGTTCAGGGTCCTATGGTTATGAACGATTGCACCGCGCCCGATGGTGACTGTGCGCGCATGGGCGCGTGCTGCTATCATCCCCTGTGGGCCGGAGCCCAGGCGTTGATGCGCGACTACCTCGATTCCGTTTCGCTCGGCGACATCGTCGCTCGCCGCCAGTTCCCAGCCGTCGATCCCAAGTTCGCCGACCGCGAAGCGTTTCCCGAGTACGCCACCTGCGCGTGCGCTTACCGGGAGGAATAGCGCCGCATAAGGAGCATAGCCATGATTCAGGACCCCTTTCGTTCGATGATTCGTTCGGAAGGGGTCTTGCGTTATCGCGACCTTCCGTGGCGCCGAACGCGCGACCCGTACATCATTTGGCTTTCTGAGGTCATGTTGCAGCAAACACAGGTGCCGCGTGTGGAGGCGCGCATGCCGGTGTGGCTCAATCGTTTTCCGACCGTGCAGGCGCTTGCCCAGGCCGCGCCTTCGGATGTTTTGGACGCTTGGCAGGGGATGGGCTACAACCGACGCGCTCTGGCGCTTCACGGGGCCGCTCAGCGCGTTGTAGAGGACTGGGGCGGGGAGTTTCCGCGTGAGACGCGTGACTTGGTCACTCTGCCTGGTATTGGCCCGGCAACGGCGCAGGGTATCCGGTCGTTTGCGTTTGATCTTCCGGGCGTGTATCTGGAGACCAACGTGCGCACGGTCTTTTTGCATCATTTCTTTCCCGATGTGCCGGCCGTTCCCGATCGCGAGCTGGTGCCGCTGATCCAAGCTGCCTGTCCGGCGGTCCCCGGTGCGGCGGTGGACGAGATTACGCCCTTTGCCGCGCCTCAAGACGATGCCGACACGCCGCGCGCGTGGTATTACGCATTGCTGGATTACGGCGCGTATCTTAAAAAGACACTGCCCAATCCGTCCAGGCGGTCGGCGGGCTATAGTCGTCAGTCCAAGTTTGAGGGCTCGCGCCGCCAAAAGCGCGCGCATATCGTGCGTATGTTGTTGGCAGCGCGCGATGGGCAGCCGGCGGGGATTACGCTTGCTGATGCCGTGGTGGGCGTTAACGAGATGGAAGCGGCAGCCGGTCGCGGGCCGGTCGAGTGCGACTTGATCGCGGGCATTCTAGCTGACCTGGAGCGCGAGGGCTTTTGCCGAGCCGAGGACGATCGTTGGTTGAGTGTGTAGCCCGCTCAAATCTGAAGAACGGGATTGTAAGGTTTAAATTCGCGGCTTGAGGGCATCCTAAAGACAAGGTCGCTCAAAGCCTATGGGCGGCACGTGTTGAAGGGAAGTACACCTATGGATTTTGAGAATTCCCAAACCAAGAAGAACCTCGAGACCGCTTTTGCCGGTGAGTCCCAGGCACACACCAAGTATCGCTACTACGCATCTAAGGCCAAGAAAGACGGCTACGTTCAGATTTCGAATATCTTTGCCGAGACCGCAGGCAACGAGTCCGAGCACGCCAAGCTGTGGTTTAAGTATCTGCACGACGGCGTCGTCCCCGATACCCTGGACAATCTGCGCGATGCCGCCGCAGGAGAGAACTACGAGTGGACCACGATGTACGATGAGTTTGCCAAGACCGCCGAGGAGGAGGGCTTTGCCGAGATTGCCGCAAAGTTCCGTGGTGTCGCCGCCGTCGAGAAGGCCCACGAGGAGCGCTACAACAAACTCGTCGAGCGCATCGAGTCGGGCGAGGTGTTTGAGCGCGAGGGCGTGAAGGTGTGGAAGTGCCTGAACTGCGGGCACCTGCACGTTGGTGCCGAGGCGCCTGAGGTGTGCCCGGTGTGTAACCACCCGAAGGCGTACTTTGAGGAGCAGGTGGTGAACTACTAGCGCTTGGCGCTAGCGTGAGCTGGGCCGGGAGGGCCGGACTACCTTGGTCGTTTACTGCATAACAAGCGTGACGGCGTATATCACTGTTTGATCTGCGATGCCCCGCTGTTTCATTCCCAAACCAAGTATGATTCCGG
>DBGEDL010000075.1:0-19140 GCA_048375035.1 Collinsella sp. | reverse complement strand
CCCCCCCGGGGGGGGGCCCCCCCCGCGCCCCCCCCCCCCTCCGGATGTGGGAAGTTTGCGTTGCAGGTTACTTGTCGGTGCCCAGCTTGTGCGGCTTGAGAGCGAGTGCATTGACGAGCGCGTCGGTGGCAGACTTGACGGCCGCCGGCTGCGGATCGTTGACGTGATCCTCGGGATGCACGGGCAGGTCCTTCTTGACTGCATCGTGGATCAAGTTGAGGTACTCAGTCACGCCTGTGGTCGACAGGTGCGTGCCATCGCCATCAAACAGGTCGTTGCGATTGGCACTGTATCCGTACCAGTCGATAACGCGCACGTTCTTGTAGCGCGTAGCGGCGTTGGCGATGGCCTGGTTGGTAGAGCCAACCCACGGCTGCGGGCTGCGCGTGTTCACAAACACCACAATACGCTTATCTCCTGCATCGGCCATGATGGCGTCGATCTGGTCGTCGGTTACCAAGCCATTGGTTCCCAGCGCAAGGACCACGATCTTGCCGGCAAGGTTCTGTTGGAGATAGCCCTCAAATGTCGCGCGGCCCGCATCAAACTGGCGGCCCTTTTCGGCATCGATGTGACTGTGGGGGAACACGCCGTCAAAGGAATCAACGGCGCGCAGCGACACGGAGTCACCGATCATCAACAGGTCGTAGGAGCCATCGGGGAAGCCGTCGTTGTCCTTGTCGGTGTCGTCGGCCGCCTGCTGGTCGGTGGGCGCGGTGTTTTTGGCTTCCTTGTTGAGGACTTCGGCGCCCTCACCGCTCAGCGCGGAGGTCTCCGGCACAAAGATCAGGCCGCCCAGCGCGATAACAAGCACGATGCCGCAAGTGGCGCACACGGGAATATGCGCGCGCACCCAGTTGGCGGGCGTGGTGGTGCCGTCGCGGAACTCGGATACGGTGCGCCCAAAGGCGCCCTTTCTAAACGGCGTCTCAATAAAGCGATATGAACATTCGGCTACGGCGACCACCAACAACACCTGCAAAATGTACTGCCACCACGGCGTATCGTTGATGTTGGCGACCGGGTTCATGAGCAACAGTAGCGGATAGTGCCACAGGTAGATGCTGTACGAGCGCTTGCCAACCCACACGAGCGGCTCGGCGGACAGTGCGCGGGCAACCATTCCCTGGGGTTGCACGCAGGCCGCGATGACCATGAGCGTGAGGATGGAGCATAACAGCGTGCCGCCGCGATACTGGAACGCGGTGTAGCCGTTGGTGAGCGCGACCATGGCGGCAAGGCCAACCAGACCCACGACGCCCAGCACATCGATGGATGCGGGCGAGGACCAAAAGCGCACGAGGGCGCTCGGCTGTGCCGGGGCGGTCTCGGCTGATTCATCGGCCTTCTCGCCAGGCTTGCCCTCGGCGTCCTTGCCGTGCTTGGCGGCCCCGACCAGGCGGTCGAGCCCCAGGCGATGAGCGAGACGTACGGGTGCCAAGTCGCGATCGGGGACAAAGGCCATCCAGGCACCCAACAGCAGCGAGAAGACGCGGGTGTCGGTGCCGTAGTACACGCGGCTGGGGTCGGCGGCAGGGTTATAGAGCACCATCATGGCGATGGTGGAAACGGCAGCCAGACCCAGAACCACGCGGCGCGTTTTGGGCTTGCTCATGTGCATGGATACCATGGCAAGCAGCAGCGGGGGCCAAACCAGGTAGAACTGCTCCTCGATGGCGAGCGACCAAAAGTGCGTAAGCGGCGAGGGGTCGCCCAAAGCGTTGAAGTACGAGACGTTTTGGGCAATCTGCCACCAGTTGTTGAAGAACAGCAGCGACGGCAGGATGTCGGGGCGCATCTTGGTGAGCATCACGTGGTTAAAGATAGTGCACAGCGCACAGGTCACCACCACGACGGTCACCACGGCGGGGACCAGGCGACGGATACGGCGGATCCAGAAGCTCTTGAGGTCGATGCGTCCGGTCTTGGCGATTTCGTTGAGCAGCAGGCGCGTGATCAGATAGCCCGAAAGCACAAAGAAGATCGTGACGCCGAGCAAGCCGCCTTGCGCCCATGTGAGGTTGAGGTGGTAGAGCACCACCGCGACAACGGCGAGCGTGCGCAGGCCGTCGAGGGCGGGAATGTAGCGGGATTTGGGACGAGCGGGCGTCTGGTCTGCGGTGGCGGCGCTGGCATGGTTCGCTTTGTTGGCGGGCGAACGATGGGGGCTCGGGGCGCGTCGCGACTCGCCGGTGCGGCGCTCGGCGCGCGGGCGTTCGTGCGGCGCCGGCTCGTTGCCCGTACGGCGCGGACCGCGTGGGCTCGATGGTGGGAATTGTTCCATAAAACATCATCCAATGACGAGAATAATCAGCACATATTCATTGTAGCTGCCTGCTCCTGTGAATGCTTGCTGCTGGCGCAACCTCAAGGGCGCGTTCACATCAAAGTGAACTAAAGTTATAGAGGTGCGAGGGCGTACGATCGACGGCCGACGGTGGGCATAAGGCCCGCAGATGAGGAGGTTCCCATGGCAGATCGCGGCATCGTTGCGGTGTTCGGCAGCATGAACATGGACCTTTCGGTGGCGTGCGAGCGCATGCCGCGCGCGGGTGAGACCGTCGGTGGCAGCGGTTTTATCACCAACGCCGGTGGCAAGGGCGCTAACCAGGCCGTCGCCGCCGCGCGCATGGGTGCGCGCACGTGCATGATTGGCGCGGTCGGCCGCGACGCGTTCGGTGCATCGCTCGTGGCGGGGCTCCAAGATGCTGGCGTGGACTGTGACTTTGTGGCGCGGCGCGACGACGTGGAGACGGGCACGGCGACCATCATTCGCTGCGAGGGCGACAACCGCATCGTGCTGTCGCCGGGCGCCAACCATGCACTCGCGGGCGAGGACGTTGCCTGCGCGCTGGGGCGTCTGGTGGCCGATGGGCTCGACGGAGACGCCAGCGATATTGCCCCGGCTGCCGGAAGCGTCTTTATCGCCCAGGGCGAATGTGACCTTGCAGCGACTGCCGAGGCGCTTTTTTGCGCTCACGAGCTGGGGTTCTATACGATCTTTAATCCAGCGCCTGCCTGTGAGTTGCCTGCGGAGGCCTGGCCTGCGGTCGACTTGGTCTGCCCCAACGAGACTGAGTGCCAGGTTCTGACGGGTATCCTGCCCAAGGACGATGAGAGCTGCGCCGCGGCGCTCAATGCCCTGCTCGCCAAGGGTGCTGGAGCTGCGGTCATCACGTTGGGCGGCGCCGGCTCGGTTACGCTCGGCGATGGCGGTGATCTGCTGCGCATGCCGGCACTTTCGAGCACGGTAGTCGATACCACGGCCGCCGGCGATACGTTTATTGGCGCGTTAGCAGCGGCTCGCCTAGAGGGCTTGCCGCTCTTTGAGTGCATGGCGGCGGGTGCACGCGCCTCGGCGGTGACGGTGTCGCGCTTGGGCGCGCAACAGTCGATTCCCACGCGCGCCGAAGTTGAACATTGGTTTGGTTAAACGATAAAGACGGAGAAGCGGAGTAGAACAATGGCAATCAAGAAGCTGATCCTTGATCTGGATATGGGCGTGGACGATGCGATGGCGCTTGCCTATGCCATCGCGAGCCCCGAGGTGGAGCTCGTGGGCATCACCACGTGCTTTGGCAACGTGCGCGTCGAGCAATCGGCGCACAACTGCCTGGCAGTGCTCGATCTGCTGGGTCGCCCCGAGATTCCGGTGTACCTGGGCACCGATCGTCCCATTAAGGCGACTGAGCCCTATACACCGCCGGCGTCCACCACGCTCATCCACGGCAAGAACGGCATTGGCGGGGCGAGCGTGCCCGCGTCGCCGTACGAGCCGGTGGGGGCGACGTCGGCCGACGGTAACGCGGCGGTCGATTATCTGATCGATGCCGCGCGCACCTATGGCCCCGATCTGATCTACGTGGCGACCGGTCCGCTCTCCAACCTGGCGCTTGCCCTGGAGCGCGATGCGGCGGCGATGATGTCTATCGGTCGCGTGGTTGTGATGGGCGGTGCGCTTACCGTGCCCGGAAACGTGAGTGCGGGTGCCGAGGCCAACATGGCAAGCGATCCCGAGGCGGCCGATGCCGTGCTGCGTTCGGGCCGCAAGCTCACTATGGTGGGTCTGGATGTGACGCATCGCGTGGCGCTCACGCGTCGCGACATTGCCGGCTGGACGGGCTCGGGCACCATGGCCGGTTGCGCGTTTGCGAGCATGGTGGAGCACTACATTGGCTCGTACGAGATGAACGCCCCTTACCTGGGCGGCTGCGCGCTGCACGATCCGCTTGCCGTTGCCGTGGCGATTGATCCCACGCTCGTGGGCGCGCTCGGTTGCAACTTGCGCGTCGACCTGCTCGGCGAGTATCGCGGCCGCACTATCTGCGACGAGCATCGCCTGTCCGACCCCGACAAGAGCGCGCTTGTGGCACTCACCGTGGACGCCCCGCGCTTTCTGTCCGAGTTCAAGGCGCGCATGGCCCGCATCCTAGGCTAGGCTCGGGATCGAAGCACGCCCATCTGCTCGATGTGGCCGCTGGCGGGCCGACATCTACCGTTCGCCAGCCCGATGGTCCCCGGGGCGGGGAGAGCGCTATAATGCATTCTGCATCTTGGATTGTTACTCCTGTGTGGAGGCATGCCCAAGAGCAATACAACACGGATTGTTACGTAAGGCATGACCGCAATAGCACTGCTATTGGCTATCATGCCTTTTTCTGTGAGTGTTCTTGAAAGGAGGTTCACCATGCTTGCAATTAAAAAGCTTAACAACAACGCGGTTCTTTGCCGTGACGGACAGGGGCGAGATGTCATCGCCATGGGCAGGGGCGTCGGTTTCGGCGGAGATTTTCCTCGAGAGCTCCCTCTTTCTAAAATCGAGCATACGTTTTACGACATTGATCCTAAAGGACAAGATGTCATGAGGGATCTTCCCTCGGATATCGTGATGTTTGCGGCGAAAGTTATGGACATCGTTGCCAACGAACTGCCCTACGACCTCTCGACCAATGCGACGCTGTTCATGGCTGATCACCTGTCGTTTGCCGTTGCGCGAGCCCAAAAGGGGGTCCGCATCGCGATGCCTCTTGCCTATGAAGTGCGGGAGACGTATCCGAAGGAATACAAGGCTGCCCAGTTTATCGTCATGCGACTCGAGAAGGAGCTCGGAGAGCGGCTTCCCAAGGATGAGATTGCCAGTATTGCGATGAATCTCGTGAACGCACGGGTTGTTGAAGCCGTCAAAGCCACGGCCGAGCCCGCAAAGCAGTTCGACGATATGCTCGAGGACGTTATCGAGATTCTCGAAAGCGATTTCCGCATTATTGTCGACCGCGATTCCTTTGATTTCACCCGCTTCGCCACGCATCTGCGGTACCTGTTCAAGCGCATTCAAGCCGGCGAGTCGCTGAACAGCGCCAACATGCAGATGTACAAGAACTTTCGTGAGGAGTTTCCGCAGTTGGCAGAGTGCGTGAAGCATATCGGTTCCTATTGTCGTGAAACGTGGGACGCCACGCTCTCCGAGGAGGAGGAACTCTATCTGATGATCCATCTCAACCGGATCATCTCCAAAAAAGGATTGTAACCCGTAGCCATTCGGGGCATGACCTTTGCCGATTCGAACAGTAAGCCAAGATTGTGCAAAGGAGCCAATGATGGCAAATTACAAAAAGGTGGCAGAGCAGATTCTCTCCACTGTGGGCGGGGCGGAAAACGTGGCTTCGGTTACGCATTGCATGACGCGCCTGCGCTTCAACCTCAAGGATGAAAGCCTCTCGAATGATGAGAAGCTTGAGGACATCTCGTCTATCATCAGCGTCGTGCACGCCGGAGGGCAGGTGCAGCTGGTGGTCGGGCCCACGGTCGACAAGGTCTACGACGAGGTTTGTAAGCAGGGCGGATTCGAGGTCACGGTATCGATTGACGAGGAACTCGATGGCCCTCAGCTTAGCTGGAAGGAGCGCTTGGCGCCCAAGCACCTCTTCAATCAGCTGCTCGATGCCGTGAGCGGCGCTATCACCCCGATCCTTCCGATCTTTTGTGTCGCCGGTATCTTCAAGATGCTCGTTATTCTGTTTGGGCCCGAAGGCGCCGGTTTTATGTCCGAAACGAGCGACCTGTATCGGATCCTTTCCCTGGTGGGCGATGCGGCGTATTACTACTTCCCGGTGTTTGCCGCCTATAGCTCGGCTAAGAAGTTCAAAACGAGTCCTGTGCTGGCACTGCTCATCGCTGTTGTGATGATTTATCCCGACATGCTCGCTATTGTTGAGGACGGAAAGCCTTTCAGCGTCTTCGGCATCCCCATGCAGCTCGTCAACTACACCCAGGCTGTTCTTCCGGTCATCTTGATCACCTGGGCCCAGTCCTATGTTGAGCGCTTCTTTAAGAAGATCTCGCCTGATATGTTGCGCATTCTGATCGTACCCGTGGGTACGGTGCTCGTGATGTTGCCGGTCGCGCTGTGCCTCTGCGGCCCTGCCGTCCAATTTGTCATGGGCCTTGTGGCCGATTTCATCATTTGGCTCGCCTCTGTTGCCGGTCCCGCTGCGACCGCGGTTATCGGCGCATTCTGGAATCTGATCATCGCCACCGGCATGCACGTGCCGATCTATACCGCCATATTGCCCGCCGCGCTCCAGAACGGTTACGACGCCATCTTATACCCCGGCGCCGCGGTTGTAGCCTACACCACGCTTGCCATCGCGCTCGCCTATGGCCTGCGCGCTAAGGACAAGGAGAGTCGAGCCACGGGCTGGAACTTGTTCATCACCTATGCCTTCGGTCGCGTGAGTGAGCCCATCATCTACGGCATCCTGTTTCGCGACAAGAAGGCTCTTGCCTGGAACATGATTGGTGGCGCTGTCGGTGGTCTGCTGGTAAGCCTTCTTCATGCCAACGTCTATATCTTCACTGGCGTTGGTTTCCCATGGATGAACGTGCTCATGTTTGCTCAGGATATCATCCCTGGCACCATCGGGTGTCTTGCTGGCAGTGCCGTGACGTTTGCGTTGGCGATGATTTTTGGATTTGAAGGACAGGAGAAGATGCCGTTGAAGTCCAAGAGCGGCGATTCTGAGGCCGTTGAATCCGTCGAGGCATAAGAGGCTACTACACAAATATGCTCCCCAGCCGTTGCGCGGTCCGACCCCTTGGCCGCGCAACGGTACTGTGCTGTTGCGCGGCACTTGCCGAGTCCGTTGCGTTCGACAGTGTGGGCCGGGAATTTGATAGAAAGGACGACACCATAATGTTTAGAGAAGATTTTTTATGGGGCGGGGCTCTGGCTGCAAACCAGTGCGAGGGAGGATGGAACGAAGGCGGTCGCGGTTTAGCCAATTCCGACATGCTGCCGTTTGGCGATCAACGCATGGACGTCATGCGGGGAGACCTTGATCCGCGTGCGTTGGCACCCGACAGCTTCTATCCCGCTCGCAAGGGCATTGATTTTTACCATAGGTACAAGCAGGATATTGAACTGTTTGCCCAGATGGGTTTTAAATGCCTGCGCTTATCAATCGCCTGGAGCCGCATTTTTCCCAAAGGAGACGAAGCCGAGCCCAATGAAGAAGGCCTTGCCTTTTACGAGGATGTTTTTAGGACGTGTCGCGCGCATGACATTGAGCCTTTGGTGACGCTCAACCACTATGATGTCCCCATGCATCTCGTCGATGCGTATGGCGGATGGCGCGATCGCAGGTTGGTCGACCTGTTCGAGCGATATTCGCGTACCGTGTTCGAGCGCTATCGGGGATTGGTCAATTATTGGCTGACCTTTAACGAGATCAACATCATGACGCAGGCGTGCTTTATGGCGGCGGGGATCATCTTCGAGCAAGGGGAGAATCGCTATGCAACGGTTCACACGGCCGTGCACCATGTATTGGTTGCGAGCGCCCGTGCGGTCGGGGCGTGTCATGAACTGTGCCCTGGGGCGAAGATCGGTTGCATGCTCAACGCAGGTGTCTTCTATCCGGCTACATGTGATCCGGACGATGTGCTGGCTGCGCAGGCTGAGAATCGCAGCCATTACATGTTTACCGACGTCCAGGTGCGCGGTGCGTACCCGAGCTATGTTCTCAAGGAATACGCCCGCCATGGTTTTGAGGTGCCCTATCGGGATGATGACCGCGAAGTACTGGCTGCAAACCTGGTCGATTTCGTCTCGTTTTCGTATTACTCGACGCGCGTCGCAAAAGCGCATGCGGAAGGTCAGTTCGATTCGAACCTTCTTCGCTCGGCGCCTAATCCGTATCTAAAACAGGAGCCTTGGGGGAGGTTTATCGACCCCAAAGGGCTGCGCGTCACCATGAATGAAATCTGGGATCGCTATCAAAAGCCGCTGTTCATCGTCGAAAACGGTTTGGGTGCTCCTGATGTGCCGGAAGATTCGGGTGAAATAGAAGACGACTATCGAGTTGAATACCTGCGGGCCCACATCGAGGCGATGAGGGAGACCGTCGAGCTCGACGGGGTGGAACTCATGGGATATACCTGTTGGGGCCCGATCGATTTGGTTTCGGTCGCCACAGGACAGATGCGTAAGCGCTACGGGTTTATCTATGTCGATCGAGACGATAGCGGTGCGGGCTCGTTTGAGAGACGTAAAAAGAAAAGCTTCGAATGGTACCGACGCGTAATAGCAAGCAATGGCGAAGACCTTGCGTAATAACGTTAAGATGGACAAATGCGCCCGTTGGGGGAATAGTCGTGCCACTTCGCTTGACAACAGGCTAAACTAGCTATTAAACATTTACTATTCTGTTTAGATTGAATTTGCGGTCGTTTAGTTGCCGAGCCACGGGGCGGTCAAGCCACGATGCTCGGCCGCGACCGATGCTAGGGGGAACGATGGCTAAAGCAAGCGTCCGCGAGATCAGCCGCATTACCGGCTTTTCGCCCGCAACCGTGTCCAACGCGCTCAACCGCAAGCGCAGCGTGAGCGAGGAGACCGCCAAGGTCATCCTGGAGTGCGCGCAGTCGCTTGGCTATCAGCAGTCGACGCAGCTCGAGAGCATCCAGTTTGTGCTTGCGCGCAAGACGGGCGCCATCCTGGACGAGAGCACCTTCCATCCCGCGGTCATCGAGGGCGTGGAGCGCCAGGCGCGTCGCCACGGCATGAGCACGAGCTTTGTCTCGCTCGACTTTAGCGACCTGGACGCCGTGCGCCCGCAGGTCGAGGGCCTGATCGCCGACCCGTCGGCCGCCATCGTGCTGATGGGTACCGAGCTGGGCGAGGAGGACTACGCCCTGTTCGCCGACGCTGCCGCCCACCTGATTGTGCTCGACGGCTGGAGCGATCGCCAGTACTTCGATGCCGTAGTCATCGCCAACACCGATTCGGTGCTGCGTGCCGTGGATTACCTTATCGAGAAAGGCCACAGGCAAATCGGCTATCTGGCGGGCGACCTTCGGATCCGCAACTTTAAGGACCGCGAGCGCGGCTATCGCCAAGCGCTTGAGGACGCGGGCCTCGAGGCCAATCCGGCATGGCGTGTCACGTTGGGCACCACGCTCGAGGGTGCCTATCGCGACATGGGCGTGTGGCTCGACAACGTCTCGCGCGACGATCTGCCGACGGCTTTCTTTGCCGAGAACGACGTGCTCGCCGTGGGCGCCATGCGCGCGTTCAACGAGCACGGTATTCGCGTGCCCGAGGATGTCTCGATCATCGGCTTTGACGACCTGTCTTTGGGCGCCTTCTCCAACCCGCCGCTCACCACGGTGCATGTTCCCAAGCACGAGGTGGGCGAGATCGCGGTGCGTCGCCTGGTGGGCAACATCCGCAACCCCAAGAGCTATACCTGCAAGACGGCCGTGTCGACCTACTTTGTCGAGCGCCAGAGCGTGTGCGAGATCTAGGCTGAACGGCGCCCGTTCGCAATAGATGCGGACATGCCGCGGGCGGATACATAGAGCATCACAGATGGAGGGTCCTTCGTGGCCCTCTTTTTTGTTCCCCTTGTATGTTCAGATTGTTTACATACCGTTTAGGCTGATTTCTCTACCGTTTACGGGTATTTCGCGTTACACTTCTAAACAAAAGAGTAAAACATTTAGTAAACAGAACAAAACGAAACACGCGTCTGTTTACTGAACATACAACTAGGGGAGGACGTACATGGATAAGATTAAGCTCGGCTTTGTGCCCACGCGCCGCAGCATCTTTAGCGCGCCGGACGCGCTTAAGTATCGCGGCCTGACGGCTGACCGCCTGCGCGAGATCGGTGTCGACATCGTGGACATCGACGACATTAACGACGAGGGCCTGCTCTTTGACGACAGCCATATCGAGCCTATCGTCAAGAAGTTCCGCGCCGAAGGCGTCGACGGCATCATGCTGTGCCACGCTAACTTTGGCACCGAGTACGTTTGCGCCCGTCTTGCCCGCGAGCTCGGTCTGCCTGTGCTGCTGTGGGGTCCGCGTGACGAGCGTCCCGAGCCCGATGGCACCCGCCTGCGCGATAGCCAGTGCGGCCTGTTCGCCACCGGCAAGGTTCTGCGCCGCTTCCAGGTTCCCTTTACCTATATGACCAACTGCCGCCTGACCGACCCCGAGTTCGAGCGCGGCGTCTGGGACTTTTTGGCCGTATGCAATGTGGTCAAGACCTTCAAGCACACTCGCATCCTGCAGATGGCGACCCGTCCGTTCGACTTCTGGTCCACCATGTGCAACGAGGGCGAGCTGCTCGAGAAGTTCAATATTCAGCTTTCGCCCATCCCCATGACCGAACTCGTTCAGGCTGTGCACGACGCTCAGGCCGACGAGCAGGCCATGGCCGCCATGCTCGACCACATTCGTCACAGCTTTGAGATCTGCATACCCGAGGACAAGGTCCCCGCGGTCGCAGGGCTCGCCATCGCTATGAAGCGCCTGGTCGAGAAGTACGGCTGCAACGCCGGCGCCATCCAGTGCTGGAACGCCCTGCAGGACGAGCTGGGCATTATGCCCTGCGCCGCCAACGCCATCCTCAACGAGATGGGCATTCCCATCGTATGCGAGACCGATATCCACGGCGCCATCACCGCGCTGATGGTCGAGGCCGCCGACCTGGGCCGTCACCGCGGCATGTTCGCCGACTGGACCGTGCGCCATCCCGATAACGAGAACGGCGAGCTGCTGCAGCACTGCGGCCCCTGGCCCTGCAGCTGCGCGGCCGTCAAGCCCAAGCTCACCTACCCGCTGGCTTTCGACCACCCCGGCGCGCTGACGGCCGAGGCCAAACACGGCGATCTCACCCTTGCCCGCTTTGACGGCGACAACGGCGAGTATTCGCTGCTGCTGGGCAACGCCCGCGGCATCGACGGCCCGGCCGGTATGGGCACCTATCTGTGGGTCGAGGTCGAGAACCTCAAGCGCCTCGAGGCCAAGATCGTCGAGGGCCCCTACATCCACCACTGCGTGGCCATCCACGCCAACGTGGTGCCGGTGCTCTATGAGGCATGCAAATACATCGGCATTGCCCCCGACCTGTACGACCCCATCGAAGAAGACGTCAAAGCCTACCTGCGAGGAGAGTAGAAATGGCAACTATCGAAGAGCTTGAGTCCCTGCGCTGGGACCTCCGCCGCGATTGCGTCGACATCATCATGGCCGGCGCTGGCGGCCACATCGGCGGCGACATGTCGGTGATCGATGCGCTTATGACCCTCTACGCCAACCATCTGAACATTTCGCCCGAGACCGTCGACGATCCCAACCGCGATCGCTTCGTGCTCTCCAAGGGCCACGCCATGGAGGCCTACTACGCGGTGCTGTGCCACGAGGGCTACCTGGACCTCGACGACGTCAAGGCCCGCTTCTCCAAGTTCGGCAGCCCCTACATCGGCCACCCCAACAACAAGCTCAAGGGCATCGAGATGAACTCCGGCTCGCTGGGTCATGGCCTGCCCGTGGCGGTGGGCATGGCGCTCGCCGGCAAGATGGACGGCCGCGACTACCGCGTCTACACCATCATGGGCGACGGCGAGCTTGCCGAGGGCTCGGTCTGGGAGGGCGCCATGAGCGGTGGCAACTACCAGCTCGATAACCTGTGCGCGCTCGTGGACCGCAACCGCCTGCAGATCAGCGGCAGCACTGAGGACGTCATGAAGCAGGACTCGCAGGAGGAGCGCTGGGCCGCCTTCGGCTGGAACGTGCTCTCCATTCCGGGCAACGACGTTCGAGCCATCGACGCCGCGCTGACGCTTGCGGCAGAGACCAGCGGAAAGCCCACGGTCATCATCCTCAACACGGTGAAGGGCTATGGCTCGCCCGTCATGGAGGACAAGGCCGGCTGGCACCACCATCTGCCCAACGACGAGGAATACGCCCAGATCATCGCCGATTTCGCTGCCCACAAGGAGGCCATCAATGGCTAACAAGATCGCCAACCGCAAGGTTATCTGCGACACGCTGCTCGAGGCCGCCGCAACCGACAAGGACATCGTCGTCCTGTGCTCCGACTCCCGTGGCTCCGCGTCGCTCACGCCGTTCTTCGATCAGTATCCCCAGCAGTCCGTTGAGGTCGGCATTGCCGAGCAGGATCTGGTGAGCATCGCCGCCGGCATGGCTTCGTGCGGCAAGAAGGCCTGGGCCGCCTCGCCGGCATCCTTTGTGACCACGCGTTCGTATGAGCAATGCAAGGTCGACGTTTCGTACTCCAATACCAACGTCAAGCTCATCGGCATCTCGGGCGGCGTGTCCTACGGCGCTCTGGGTATGAGCCACCACTCCGCGCAGGACATCGCCGCCATGAGCGCGATCCCCAACATGCGCGTGTATCTGCCGAGCGACCGCTTCCAGACCGCCGAGCTCGTGCGCGCCCTGGTCGCCGACAACAAGCCCGCCTACATCCGCGTGGGCCGCAACCCGGTCGAGGACGTGTACGCCGAGGATGAGTGCCCGTTCCAGATGGATCACGCCACCTGGGTGCGCCGCGGTACCGATGTGACGATCGTCGCCACCGGCGAAATGGTTCGCCACGCCGTGGACGCCGCCGACCTGCTGGCCGAGCAGGGCATCTCTGCCACCGTGCTCGACATGTACTGCGTCAAGCCGCTCGACGCCGAGACCGTGATCGAGGCCGCCGGCGCCACGCGTGCTGTTGTGACCGTCGAGGAGCATAGCCCCTTTGGCGGCCTGGGTTCCATGGTCGCGCAGGTGGTGGGCGAGCATTGCCCGCGTCCGGTCAAGTGCCTGAGCCTTCCCGACGCGCCGGTCATCACCGGCACGAGCCCCGAGGTCTTCGCGCACTACGGCCTGACGGGTGAAGGCATCGCTGAGACCGTTGCCGAGTTCCTCGGCAACTAGTAGACACAGACGCTGCGCGGCCGCCAAGCACCGCACCTTGCCGTTCAAACCGTCGCTTGCGTACACAAAGTACGCGGCGCTCCTCTTTCACGGCAATCTGCGGCACTTGGCGGTCGCTCGCTCCTTGTCCGCCAGGCTGTCTTTGATTTGGCGGAAGGAATGGGAGAGTACATGAGCAAATACATCATCGGAATCGATCAGTCCACGCAGGGCACCAAGGCGCTGCTGGTGGACGAGGGCGGCCATCTGATTCATCGTGCCGACCGCGCACACCGCCAGATCGTCAACGAGGCCGGCTGGGTGAGCCATGATCCGGCTGAGATTGCCGCCAACGTCCTGGCCGTGGCGCGTGCTGTGGTGGAGGAGACC
Organism: Collinsella sp.; assembly: GCA_048375035.1. Taxonomy (GTDB): domain Bacteria; phylum Actinomycetota; class Coriobacteriia; order Coriobacteriales; family Coriobacteriaceae; genus Collinsella. The sequence goes on along the minus strand of DBGEDL010000075.1, from coordinate 5,537 downwards.
GGGGTTAACCCGGCCGACGTCGCCGGCATCGGCATTTCCAACCAGCGCGAGACCACCGTTGCCTGGAACCGCACGACGGGCGAGCCGCTGTGCGACGCCGTGGTGTGGCAGTGCGCCCGTGCCCGCGAGCTGTGCGACGAGCTGGCCGCGCGCGAAGGCGTGTCCGAGTTGGTGCGCGACACGACGGGCCTGGTGCTCTCGCCCTACTATCCGGCGGGCAAGATGGCCTGGATTCTCGCGAACGTGCCGGCGGCTGCTAAGGCCGCTGCGGCGGGCGAGCTTTGCTTGGGCACCATCGATGCCTGGGTGGTCTGGACGCTCACGGGCGGCACCGAGTTTCGTTGCGACTGGTCCAACGCCAGCCGCACGCAGCTGTTCGACCTGCGCCGTGGCTGCTGGAGCGAGCCGGTGTGCGAGGCCTTTGGCATCGACGCTGCTTGCCTGCCGCAGGCGACCGATTCCGACGGCCTGTTCGGCACAACGGACCTGGGCGGCTTTTTGCCGGCGCCCGTGCCCATTCACGGCGTGCTCGGCGACAGCCACGCCGCCTTGTTTGCGCAGGGTTGCCACAGCCGCGGCATGGCCAAGGCGACCTATGGCACCGGCAGCTCGGTTATGATGAACGTCGGCGACGAGTTTGTGGCCAGCTCACACGGGCTTTCGAGCTCGCTTGCGTGGCGCATGGACGGCGTGACCGAGTACGTGCTCGAGGGCAACGCGAGCTACGCCGGCGCCGTCAAGACCTGGCTGCGTGACGACCTGGAGCTCATCAACAACCCCGAAGAGGTCACCGACCTGTGCTATGCCGCCAACCCGGCGAGCCGCGTCTACTTTGTGCCGGCGTTTACCGGCCTGGGCGCGCCGCACTGGGCAAGCGACGCCGAGGGCTGCGTCTTTGGCATGACGCGCACCACGGGCCGCGCGGAGTTCGTGAAGGCCGCCGACGAGTCGATCGCCTATCAGATCTTCGACGTGATCGATGCGATGGTCGAGGATTCGGGCGCGGCGCTGGCCGAGCTTCGCGTTGACGGCGGCCCCACGCGCGATGCGTACCTGATGCAGTTTGAGAGCGATCTTGTGGGCTCGCCCATCCGCATCGCGAGCAACGACGAGATGAGCGGCCTGGGCGCGGCTTGGGCCTGCGGCATTGCGCTGGGCATGTACACGCGCGACGTCGTCGACGTCTACGGCGCTCGCAGTATCGTGGAGCCTTCGATGCCGGCCGACGAGCGAGCCAAAAAGATCGCCGGCTGGCGCCATGCCGTCGAGGCAACTATCTCGTACTAAATGCGTGATGCCGCGGTAGAGTCGCGGCAATGCGTACGAGTGACGCCCTGGGGCGATGTCACGGAGCGCTATTCGTGCCGATAGGTGAAGATGCGAACGAGAGGGTGATGTGATGCGGTAGAGCCCAACGCGTCGAATGATGGTCTACGTATGTGGGATTCTATTCCTGAGCTGCGGCGTTGTAATGAATGCACGCACGGGGCTTGGTGTTGCGCCCGACGGCATGGTGCAGACGCTCTCCCAGGTGTTTCACTGTGAATTTGGCAAGGTGAAGTATCTCTTTGACGGTGCCTGTCTGTGCATCGCGCTGGCCTACGGGCTTGTGCGTACGGGTGCTGTGGTGGGCATCGGTGTCGGCACCGTAGTCGCCGTACTTCTGTCGGGCGGTATCTGCACGTTTTGGGGTCGTCTGCTCAACCGCAGGCTTATGGCCTTTATGGAAGAGTCTGCGAGCATGTAGACGCATTGAGCGAGAGGGGAGCGGCCATGAGGCAGCTGTTTGGAATCGACATCGGCGGAACGAGCGTCAAATGGGCGGTTGTGAGCGAGAACTACGAGTTTGGTGACCGTGGTTCGGTTCCGACGGCGTTCGTTTCGGCCGATCAGCTGGTCGACACGCTCGTGGCGCTCGTAGAGCCGTATCGCGAACAGGTTGTAGGCGTGGGCATCTCGGCCCCGGGTGGCATCTTCGGTTACGAGGCCGATCCAGACGGGACGATCCATCGCGGTGGTGCGCTGCCGTACATGGACGGGTTTCCGCTTGGTCGAGTGCTGCGCGAGCGACTGGGGCTGCCTGTGACCGTTGTCAACGATGGCAAAAGCTGTGCGCTTGGTGAGTACGCTGCTGGTGCGTTGCGCGGCGTGGACGTGGGTTGCGTGGCGGTAATCGGTACGGGCATCGGCGGAGGCATCGTGGTTGACGGCCGGGTGCTGATGGGTGCGGGCGGCTTCGCGGGCGAGTTCAGCTTCCTGTCCAACAACGTAAACGAACCGCTTGATCATCGCGATACATTCGCGACTTCGAGCGGATGGCACGGCCTGCAGAATCTCGTGGCAGTCGGACTTGGCATTTCGGATGAAGCTGAACTGGAGGCCCTCGATGGCCGACGGATCTTCGAGCTATTGGAGCGCGGGGGCGCGTCCGAAGTCGCCGCCGTGCAGCGCGGATTGGATGCCTATGCTGAGCTGTTTGATCGTGTGCTTGTGAATCTGCAGTGCGTTATCGACCCGGCGGTCTTCGCGATTGGTGGTGGCATCAGCTGCCATCCCGCGCTGTTCGAGGCGCTCGACCGTAAGATGGATGACGTCATGGCGCACTACACTGGTTTTCTGAAAGATATGCCTCGTCCGCACGTAGTCCCGGCACAGCTGGGTAACGACGCCAATATCTACGGTGCCGTTGCAACTTGTTTGCGAGTGCTGTAAGTGCAGGCCATCGATTGGTCTGGTGGCGATTATTGCGATTGACCCGGTGGCGATTACAGTTGCTGCCGGGTTAGAAAACTAGATGCTGAACGCTCGATATTATCGGCTGCGCGGCGCCCCGTCCCAAAGTAGTCATTTGGGACGGGGCTTTTTTGACTGCTATCATGGGTGGGATTGTTGCGACCAGCTAAAAGGGCCCCCGTCCCAAATTGACTACCGAGAGGATCTGCCATGGAGCGCATCGCGAGTTTTTCCGTTGACCATCTGCTGCTTGAGCCCGGCGTCTATGTGAGCCGCGTCGACCGCGATCCGGCGACCGGCGCCGCCGTCACCACCTTTGACCTGCGCTTGACCACGCCCAACAAAGAACCGGTCATGAACACGGCCGAGTGCCACACCATCGAGCACCTGGGCGCGACGTTCCTTCGCAACCATGCCGAGTGGTCGAGCCGTATTGTCTACTTTGGCCCTATGGGCTGCCGCACGGGCTTTTACCTGGTTGTGTTTGGCGAGGTGACGAGCGAGGAGATCTTGCCGCTCGTGCGCGAGTTGTTCGAGTTCGTTGCTGGCTTCGAGGGTGATGTCCCCGGTGCCGCTCCCGAAGAGTGCGGTAACTACCTGGACCAGAACCTTCCCATGGCAAATTGGCTCGCGCGCCGCTATCTCGACCGCGATTTGATCGATATCGATGAGGCACACCTGCACTATCAGCAGGCGTAAAGGTCTCGTCGCTCAAAATGAGCTCACTGGGCGCCTTCGCTTATGCGGGGGCGCCTTTTTGTTGAGCGGACATGGTGGACGTTTAAAACCGCGCGTGATTGTTCTAGAATGTTCGTAATATCACACAAACGAACAGGAGCGAACATGCATATCTACTCTGTCACCGATCCCGAGTTCAAGCCCTACGGCCGCGTGTGGGACGACGTTCCGTCTGCCCTGACCGCTCCGCTTACCGAGGCGCTCTCCGCAACGCCCATCCCCGAGGGCAGCAAGTACGTGGCCTCCGCGCCCGAGCTCGAGCAGGTCGAGGGTGCCGACACGCTCGGCCTGCTCATGTATGGCGGCCGTCCGTTCCAGCTGGGCTGGTGCAACGGCCACAACACGAAGCTCAACTGCTTGGAGTATCACCGCGCGAGCGAGTTCAACCTGGGTGCTCGCGACTTTATCCTGTTGCTGGCCAAGCGCGAGCAGATTGTCGACGGCAAGCTCGACACCGCGCAGGTCAAGGCGTTCCGCGCGCCCGCCGGCACGCTCGTTGAGGTCTACGGCACCACGCTGCACTACACGCCGTGCATGGTCGACGACGGCGGCTTCCAGGTGATGGTTGCGCTGCCCGCCGGCACCAACGGCCCGCGCCCCGAGGCTGCGGCCGACATGCCCGCGGCCGGCGACAGCTACTGCTACTGGAAGGCCGACAAGTGGGTCCTCTGCCACGCCGATAGCCCTAAGGCTGCCGAAGGCGGCTACGTGGGCCTCGTCGGCAAGAACCTGGACATCGCCGTGGACTAGGGTCTTCCGTCTCAATCTGTAACAGTTGGCGCGCTAAATCGTCTCTATCTGTTACAGATCAAGACGAACCACGGGGGCCGCCCGAACAATCTCGATCTGTAACGCCAAGCCCGGTTTTGACGGCCTAACTGTTACAGATCGAGACAAGCGGGCCCAACCCACCACAAAGGTGCCTGTCCCCTTTGCGGTGGTTGCCTAGAGCTGGCTGCGCAGGTAATCGGCCATATAGGGGACGGCGAAGCGCACGTAGCCGCGGCGCGCCTGCTCGATAACGCCGGCGTCGATGAGGCGCCGGCGATACTTTTGCGCATAGTCGGGTGTGACTGACATGCGCTTCGCAACATCAGAAATGCGAGACACAGCGTCTTCGTCATCAGTCATTGCGGAGAGAAACGCGACGTCTTGGTCTGACAGCGCGGCGAGCGTCGTTTCGCACACATCGTTTTCGAAATCGACTTTCGACGCCTCGATGGCTCCGTCGATTAACCCTTGCGTCGCACGTTCGCCTGTCCTGCAGCGATTGGCGATGTTATAGCCGATGAGTTGCAGCATATAGGGCGAGCCTTGGGTTGCGCGAGCGGCACGGAGGCGAAGATCGCTTGGAATATCAAGGCCGAGCTCATCGAAAGCCCGCTGGTAATAGGTATCGACATCTCCGACCGAAAGTGGCTCGAGCGTGACCTTTCGAGCGCGGTTGAGAAATGTCAGCACACGGTCATTGAGTGTTGCGCAGACGGCTCCCGGAAGGCCCGCCATGACGAGCGCGACGTTGAGTCGTTCGCCGACCAGCTCTTGATAGGCGGTGACGAGCTGTCTGATCTCGGGTGAATTTGCTTGGAGCTCGTCGATGAGGATGAGGATGCCGTGCCCCTGCTCGGTCAGTTTGCGCGCGAGCTGCGTGAGCTTGAACTGAAAGCTCTTGGTCTCCTGCACGTCTCGTGTGAACTCGAGGCCTGCCGAGAGCCCGAAAACACTTAGGCTGCCGCTCGCGAGTTTGGGAAGGCGGCGTTTGTTGACGTAAGGTTTGCCTGCTTCTTGGATTTTCTCGACAATGCGCTCGAGCATATCCTCGGAGGCTACGGTAGGCGTGGCGACAACAAAGCCGAGCTTGCGTGCGCGGTCGGCAAGTTCCCACAGAAGAACTGTCTTGCCGCTGCCTCGCTGTCCAAGCATGAGCATGGCTCGGTCGCGATTGCCCGGTTCCTGCTCAAGGCCGGATATGAATGTCGAAATTACAGTTTCGCGCCCGACGAGATAGGATTGGGCATAAATGCTATGTCCAAGGATTTGGGAAGCCGTGAATTGGTATCTAAAGC
>DBGEDL010000074.1:0-21417 GCA_048375035.1 Collinsella sp. | reverse complement strand
TGAAATACGGACTGTTTGGCGGCCCTAGGGGGCGCAGCAGTCCGTATTTCACCGCAACTGAGTCGCCGATTCTTTGGGCTATCCCCTCAGGTAGGCGATGGCGATTTGGGTGCGGTTGCGCAGGCCCATCTTTGCCAGGATCGAGCTGATGTGGTTGCGTACGGTGCCTTCGCCCATATAGGCGGTGGCGGCAATCTCCTTGTTGTCGAGGCCGCGGGCGATGAGCTCGGCGACTTCGAACTCGCGGTCGGTTAGGCTGGCGAAGGCTGCGGGCCGGCGGGGCGTGCCCGTCTTGTCGCCCATCCCGTCAAAGTCAACATCTTCGATCGCCTTGCCCTCGAGCACGCGTTTGCCATCCATGACCTGTGCCAACGCTGGCGGAATGGCGGCGGCATCGGTCTTGATCAGGTAACCGCGGGCGCCCAGCTTGAGCGCCGATACAATGTACTCGTCATCCGAGAATGTCGTCAGAAACACCACGCGCGCCGAAGGGTCGCGCTCAAGGATCTCGCGCGCCGCCGAAAGGCCGTCGCGCCCCGGCATCTGAATGTCGAGCAGCGCGATATCGGGTGCGAGTTCGGCGTAGAGTGTCACCGCGTCGTTGCCGTCGGCTCCGGTGCCCACCACTTCGATCTGCGGCTGGGCGCCCAGGATAATCTTGAGCGAATCGACCACCAAGCGGTCGTCGTCGACAACGATGAGCCTCATCGGCCCTCATCTCCTTGTTGTTTGGGGACGGTGGCAAACACGCGCCAGCCGGGGGCGCCGGCGCGCAGACCGGCGGTGAAGGTTCCGCCAAGCGCCTCGACGCGCTCACGCATGGAGACGAGCCCCATGCCTTCTGCGACGTTGCTGCTGCTCGCCGGGGTCGCGTCCGCGCCATCATCGGTAACGATGAGCTGGTAAAACGACGGATGCTCCATGCACCGCACGGTAATGGTTTTGGCATGGGCGTGGCGCATGGCGTTGGAAAGCGCCTCGCGCAGCACCGCCGCAAAGCAGTTGGCGACGTTGGCGGGCGCATGCTCGGCCAAAACCTCAAGCTCAATCTGCGGACCGCTGTCCGAGCGCGCGCCTTCAACGATGCGTTCGAGCTGCACGGAGAGGTTGGTCGCATTGTCGTTGAGCGCGTGGACGCTGGCGCGCACGAGCTGGAGCGCCTCGTCAACGGTGTATTTGACGTCGGCGAAATCGGCGGCAACGCCGGGCTCGTTGGCATGGACCACGCGCAGGGCTTCGGTTTGAAGCGAAGCGCGCGTGAGCTGGTGGCCCACGTTATCGTGGATCTCGCGCGCGATGCGGGCGCGTTCGGCGAGCGTCGCGAGCTCGACTTCGTAGTCCTGGCGGTCGGCGAGGTCGCGGTTGCGTGCCTCGAGTGCCAGGGCGCGTTCTTGCAGCTTGTCGCGGATGCGACGCATGCGTTCCTGTTCGCGCTCCAGCTGCGCGGTGCGCAGCGACAGCAACGTGGCGGCGACCGAAAGGATGGCGGTTAGCAACAGCGTTCGGGTGGTGAGCGCGCCGCAGCGAAGGTCCGTGGCAAGTGCGCAGGCAAACACGGAGCCAATTGCCAGCGCAGGCCAGATGCGTTCACGGCGCACGCGTCGCGCGATGTCATAGAGGGCGAGAGGTGCGAACGGCACAAACGGCGGCACGAAGACGGCCGCGATGATGTAGACGTAGCTCGCGGCCTCGCTCGCACGGCGGTCACGGTTTCCCCGTGCGACCTCGGCCAGTGAGGCGGTAATAACGCCAAGACAAAACGCTGCGACCAGGCGAGCATCCACAGCAAGGCCCGTGGCGGCTGCGATGCAGCACGCCAGCACGATCGATTTGTCGAATAGCCTGTTCATACGGGTATTGTACGCGATGCCGCGCACGGGGGAGGCGCCGCTCAGAGCAAGCGTGACATTCTTCCCACGCGGCGGGGCGGTCGCGTCAGCAGGCCACGCGACCAAGCCCCGCACTCGTGACAAAGCTCACTGGTGCGCGCCGCCAGCTCCTGCGATGATGCAGTCGTACCGGGCCGCAAGCAACAGAAGGGCCGCCTCATGACAGACATCGTCCACGTCGAAAACCTCGTCAAGCGCTACGACGACCTTATTGCGCTCGACCACTTTAACCTGAGTATCGCTCCCGGCGAGATCTTTGGCCTGCTGGGCCCCAACGGCTCGGGCAAGACCACGTCCATCAACTGCATCCTGCAGCTGCTCGCCTACGACAAGGGCGCCATCGAGCTGTTCGGCGAGCGCATGACGCCCGCCCGCTACGACCTCAAGCGCCGCATCGGTGTGGTGCCGCAGCAGGTGGCGGTGTTCGACGAGCTCACCGTGCGCGAGAACATCGACTATTTCTGCAGTCTCTACGTCAACGACCGCAAGCGCCGCCGCGCGCTGGTGGACGAGGCGATCGACTTTGTCGGCCTGGGCGACTTTACCAAGTTCCGCCCCGGCAAGCTCTCGGGCGGCCTGGCGCGTCGTCTCAACATTGCCTGCGGCATCGCGCACAAGCCCGAGCTCATCTTTTTTGACGAACCCACGGTGGCGGTCGACCCGCAAAGCCGCAACGCCATCCTGGAGGGCATCTGCCGCCTGCGCGACGAGGGCGCCACGGTGGTGTATACCAGCCATTACATGGAGGAAGTCGAGCAGATCTGCAGCCGCATCATGATCATGGACGGTGGGCGCGTGCTGGCGCAGGGCACTAACGACGAGCTCAAGCGCATGATTCAGATGGGCGAGAAGATTGTAATCGAGGTCGGCGAGGTTCCGAGTGCGGCGCTCGGTGCCGTCGCAAGCCTGCCGCACGTTCTGGACCTTTCGGCAACGGCGGGACAGCTCACGTTTTCGTGCGAAGCGAGCCCGCACAACCTGACGGACATTCTCGATGCGCTGCGCTCGCATGACGTGCCGCTCGGCCGCATCTATTCCGAACCGCCGACCCTCAACGACGTGTTCCTCGAGATCACCGGCCGCGAGCTGCGCGACTAGGGGGCGGCCATGTTCAACACCATCATCACCACGGTCAAGACGCTGCTGCGCCGGCCGAGCACGTGGGTCTGGGGCGCTCTCTTTCCTATTGCGCTTTCCACGATGTTCATGTTTATGTTTGCGAACCTGAGTTCCGATGGCAAGGTCGACCCGGTGCCGGTTGCCGTTGTCGCCGACGAAGCCTGGGACGCTTCGACCTTTAAAGATGTGGCGACCTCGCTTGCCAAGGAGGGCGACGACCAGCTGCTCGAGATCCACGAATGCGACGACGCTGCCGACGCAAACCGCGCGCTCAAGGCCGGCGAGGTTGCGGGCATCTACACGGTCGATGCCGCGGGCACGCCCAAGCTCACGCTACTTTCGAGCTACGACAGCTCGCGTGCCACGTCGGTGCTCACCGACCGAAGCATCTTGGAGACGGTGGCGAGCTCGTATACACAAAATGCCGAGCTCATGGCCCAGATTGCCCAGGACAACCCGGCGGCACTCGCCGACCCCGAGGCGGTTGCGCGCGCCCTGTCGCTCGAGGGCGGCACCCGTCGCGTGAGCCTTACGCGCACCACGCCCGACGGCACGGTCATCTACTATTACGCGCTTTTTGGCCTGGTCGCGATGATGTCTGCCGAGTTTGCCGCCTTGAGCGTCGTCGATTTGCAGCCCAATCTGTCGGGCCTTGGCGCGCGTCGCTGCGTGGGCGGTCTTTCCAAGACGGCGTCGCTGGCCGGCATCTTCGTCGGCTCGTGGCTGGTTTCCTTCGCCTCGATGGTGATCGCAATCGGCTACGTGCGCCTGGTCGTGGGCGTCGACTTTGGCGGGCGCGAGGGGCTGTGCCTCGCGGGCGGCGCCGCTTCCGCGCTTGCCGCCACGGGCCTGGGACTCTTTGTGGGCACGCTTCCCGTTAAGGGCGGCAAGGCGTCCAAGTCCGGCATCCTCACGGGCTTTGCTACCACGTGCGCCCTGTTCGCTGGCCTCTATGGCGAGCCGGCGATGGCGCTTGCCGACGACGTCGCCCGCGCCTGCCCGGCCGAGTGCTGGCTCAATCCCGTCAAGCTTATCTGCGACATGTTCAACCGCCTGTATTTCTTTGAGGACCTGGGACCTTTTGCCGTTCGCGCCGGCGCGCTGGTCCTTATGGCGCTGCTGTTCGTTGCCGCCGCCACGCTGATCTTTGGAAGGAGCCGCTATGAGCACCTTTAAGACCGCGCTTCGCATGGCGCTGGCGCACCCGTTCTACCTGCTCATCTATACGGTGTTCATCTCGCTCATGGGCGTGTTCATCGCGGCGTCGGTGAGCTGGAACTCGTCGCAGCTCACCGAGTACAAGCCCTACGATGCCAACGTGATCGTGGTCGACCGCGACAATAGCGACCTTTCGTGCGCGCTCACCAAGCACTTGGGGTCGCGCTTTGACCTGGTTACGGGCGTCGGCGACGACACGTACGATTTTGCGGACGCGCTCTCCAAGAGCAACAGCGCCAAGGGCAGCGCCGACTGCGTGTTCTTTATCCCGGAGGGGTTTGAGGACGACCTGATTGCGGCCGCCCGTGCGGGGGAGACCCTGCCCAAGCTCGACGTGACGTACGGCTCCGGCACCATGGCGGCGGCGCTTTCGTCTGCCGAGGCCTCGCGCTGGATCTCGCTCGCGGGCGCCGCGGCGGCGCTTGAGCCCGCGGCCTCCGACGGCGACGTGGCCAAGGCCGCCGAACACGCCGCCGCCAAGCGCGCCGAGGTCCAGATCGAGCAGGTCAAGGTCGATTCGACTGCTGCCGCCACGCTCGAGTCGTACTTCAACTTTGGCGCGTACGCGATCGTCTCGTCGGTCATCGTGTCGGCGGGGCTGGTGTTCTCGGGTATGAACGAGCCCGAGCGCGTGCGCCGCATGGATGCCGGCCCGGTCTCCGAGCGCCAGCGCTCGCTTGCCGTGTTTGCCGCCGCCGCGGTGCTCACCGTCTGCATCTGGTTTGTGTCGAGCATGATGGGCGTCGTGGGCTTTGCCAGCGCGGTTGCCGAGGTCGGCGTGGGCCGCGTGTGCCTGGCGCTGGCAGCGACGTTTGCCCTGGCGTGCACGCCCCTGGCCGTTGGCTTTACGCTGTCGAGCCTGGGTGCGCGCGAGGAGCTGCTCAACGGTGTGGGTAACCTGCTCGGCATGCTCATGACGTTTTTGGGCGGCGCCTGGATGCCGCTGTCGCTCATGGGCTCGGCCGTGCAGACCGTGGCGCACTTTGTGCCGACATATTGGGTGAACGACGCGATCGGCAAGGCGCTCGCGTCGGACCTGACGTCTGCCATGTTGGGCGACATCGCCTGCGACCTGGGCGTCACCGTGCTCTTCGCCGCCGCCATCGCCGCCGTAGGCCTAGCCCTCGCCCACAACAAATCCTGCGCCTAGTCTGAAATAAATCCTAGGCCTCGCCCAAAAATAGTTCGCCAAGGTTTACTATTACCTTCATAAAGTAGTACGAGGCTAACAATGGGGGATAGTATGGCGACGAAGCAAGCCTACGTCCAGGTTAAGGACCTCAAGAAACACTACGTCGACGGCGATGCGCGCCTGACGGTGCTCGACGGCATCGACACGTCCATCAACCGCGGTGAGATCTGCGTCATGCTGGGGCCCTCGGGCTCGGGCAAGTCGACGTTCCTCAATCTCGTCGGCGGCCTGGAGGACGCCGACGGCGGCTCCATCATGGTGGACGGCTGCGACCTGACGACGCTCAAGCCCGCCGACCTGGGCGAGTACCGCCGACGCGAGCTGGGCTTTGTCTTCCAGTTCTACAATCTGGTGCCCGATCTCACCATCAAGGAGAACATCGAGGTCACGGCGCACCTGTCAAAAAACCCGCTCAACGTCGATGATTTGCTGCGCTCGCTGGGCCTCTACGAGCACCGCAACAAGTTCCCGCGCCAGGTCTCGGGCGGTCAGCAGCAGCGCTGCGCCATCGGCCGCGCGCTCGTCAAAAACCCGGGCCTGCTGCTGTGCGACGAGCCCACGGGCGCGCTCGACTACAAGACATCCAAGGAGATCCTGCAGCTCATGGAGGACGTCAACCGCACCTACGGCTGCACCATCATCATCGTCACCCACAACGCCGCCATCGCCCGCATGGCCAACCGCGTGCTACGCCTGCGCGACGGGCGCATCGTCGAGGACGAGCTCAACGAGTCGCCGGTCGCGGCCGCCGAGCTCGATTGGTAGGCGGCGCCATGTCACCTCTCGCAAAACGACTCCCGCGCGAGCTGCGCCGCAATATCGGCAAGTACCTGGGCATCTTTCTGCTTATGTGCGGAAGCATCGCCCTCACCTCGGGCTTTTTGCTCGCGGCGCATTCTATCGGCTGCCTTATCGACGACATGCGCGACGAGTACACAATTGAGGACGGTCGCCTGACCACCGCGTTCGAGGCGACCGACGACCAGCTCAGGGCCGCCGAGGACGCGGCCGGCGACGTCGGCGGCGTCACGCTCTACAAGAACTTCTCTATCGATGCCATCATCAAAAAAGCGTCCGGCGACGACGGCACCAAGCGGACCCTGCGCACCTACGCGCACCGTACCAAGGTCGATATCGCGTCCTACTGCGAAGGCAGGCAGCCCCGCGCGGACGACGAAGTGGCTATCGACCGCGTTTTTGCCACCAACAACAATCTTGCCGTGGGCGATAAGGTCGAGCTCGAGGGCCGCACCTACACCATCTGCGGCATTATGACGCAGCCCGATAGCCAGGCGCTCTTCCTCAACAACTCGGTCTTTACGGTGAACACCATCACCTATGGCGTGGCCGAGGTCACCGACGCCGGCTTTGCCGCGCTCGAGGATGCCGGCGGCGCGCCTGCCTACACCTACTCCTTTACCTTTACCGATCGCGACCTCCCCACCGCGGATCGCATCGATGCGGAGCAGGATATGGTCGAGGCGCTGACCGATGCCGATGCGCGCGTGGACGATCTGGTCGATGCCGATTCCAATCAGGGCATTGGCTATGCGCGCGACGACGTGGACGGCGACTCCATGATGTGGATGACGCTGCTCGACATCATCATCGTGATCATGGCGTTTGTCTTTGTGGTCCTTACCGACGCCACCATCGAGGAGGAGAGCGCCATCATCGGCACGCTGCTCGCCAGCGGCTATCGCCGTCGCGAGATCGTTCTGCACTACCTTGCGCTTCCCGCCATCGTGGGCGTGGTCGCGGCGCTTTTGGGCACTGCGCTCGGCGTTGTGTTCTTTACCGAGCCCATGCGCAGCCTCTATTACGGTTCGTACAGCCTGCCGCCCTTCCAGGTGTACTGGAGCTGGGAGATCTTTGTGAAGTGCGCCGTGGTTCCCGCCGCCGCGCTCATCCTCATCACGCTGGTGGGTCTGCTTCACAAGATGGGCAAGACGCCGTTGCAGTTCCTTCGTCACGAGGCGAGTGGCAAATCGGGCACCAAGCGCGGCCTGCAGCTGCCGGAGCGCATGGGTTTTGTCTCGCGCTTCCGCCTGCGCATCTTCCTACGCAATCTGGGCAACTTTGCCACACTCTTCGTGGGTATCGCGTTTGCGTCGCTGCTGCTGCTCTTTGGCCTGGCGATCCTGCCCACGATGACGCACTACGCGGACAACCTGGAGACGAGTTTGGTCGCCGAGCATCAGTACACGCTCAAGGCTCCGCTGGAGCTTGAAGGCACCGCCGAGGAGCGCGAGCAGTGGTCGGCGCTCGAGCGCTTGCAGTCGGTGGATGGCGCGTTGCTCTCTGCCGCCCAGGATGCGGACGACGAGCTTGATGACGCGGTCGATGCCGCGCAGGCGGCTGCCGATGCCACGACCAGCTCCCCGTCTGCCGAGGGTTTAGCCGCAGCGCAGGACGCGCTTGCCAAGGTCCAGGACAAGAAGGGTGCGCTCTACGCGCGCCTCGATGACCTTGCCGATGCCCTCGGCTGTGACCGCGACGAGGCTATCGACCTGATCGACAAGGCCTCTAAGATCGACACTGACAACGACGACATTCACCCGGTTAACACGACCGATAACGGTGCAGACAAGATTGCGCAGGCCGAGAAATACGCCGTCTACCAGCTGCAATACGATCGCGGCGACGGAAATGGCGAGGAGACGATTTCCGTTTACGGCATTTCATCCGATTCGCGCTATTGGATAGACCTCAACGTCGGCGACGGCCGTGTCGTCTTTGGCGGCGGCCTGCTCGACAAGTTCGGCTGGAGCGAGGGTCGGAAGGTCACGCTTCGCGACAAGTATGAGGGCGAGAATTATTCCTTTGAGTACGCGGGCAAGGACTACGTTTGGGGCTCTAAGTCGGACATGAATATCTATATGAGTATCGACGACTTTAACGAGCTGTTCGGCAACGACGCTGCCTACTTTAACGGCTATGTGAGCGACGAGAAGCTCGACCTCGATGCTCGTTACTTTGCCGGCGACACCACGCCCGACGACATGCGCGCCGTGGGCGACCAGTTCATCGGCATGATGAGCAAAATGATCGGCATGATGGTTGGCCTCGCGGTGTTTATCTTCCTGCTGTTTATGTACCTGCTGACCAAGGCTGTTATCGACCATAGCGCCCGGTCGATTAGCTACATGAAGGTCTTTGGCTATCGAGATAGCGAGATCTCGCATCTGTACATCCGCTCGATCACGCTGTGCGTGGCGGCGTCGCTCGTGCTGAGCCTGCCGGTGATCATCGGCTCGCTCACGGCTATCTTCCGCTCCATGTTGCTTGCCTACAACGGCAATATCGAGATCTACGTGCCCGCTTGGTCCATGGCTGCATGCGTCGGCATTGGCTTTGCGACCTACCTGGTCGTGGCGCTGCTACACACGCGTTCTATCAAGCGCGTCAGTCTGGCCGAAGCCCTCAAAGTGCGGGAGTAGCCCCTTATTGGTCATTGGGGACGTTCTTAAACGACTAGTCATCGGGGACGGTCTTTGCTGACTCGCCGGCTCGTCGGCTGTGCTGGCAAGGACTGTCCCCAGCTGCCGGCAGGAAAGGAATGTCCCTAGCTGCCAGGTGGCGAGGCACTCATTTAAGTCCGTCCCCAATGAGTGATTTCAGTCATTTAAGTCTGTCCCCAATGACTACCCAATGACTGGGCGCCGTGCTTGACATTAACCCCGCTTTAACGGGTACCATCTCCTATGTCTGTAACGCCATATAGACCGAGGGGATAGATCTATGACCGCAACTGCACCCGCCGCACCCGCCAAGGTGTACTTCACCAACCTGCGCACGCATGCTCGCGAGAGCCAGCTCGACAAGCTCAAGCGCCTCGTTCGTCGCGCCGGTATTGAGCAGATCGACTTCGAGAACAAGTTCGTCGCCATCAAGATTCACTTTGGCGAGCTGGGCAACCTGAGCTTTTTGCGCCCCAACTACGCCCGCGCCGTTGCGGACGTCGTGAAGGAGCTGGGCGGCAAGCCCTTCCTCACCGACTGCAACACGCTCTACGTCGGTAGCCGCAAAAACGCGCTCGAGCACATCGACACCGCCTACCAGAACGGCTTTACCCCGTACGCCACGGGCTGTCAGATCATCATCGCCGACGGCCTCAAGGGCACCGACGAGGCGCTCGTCCCGGTCGAGGGTGGCGAGTACGTGCGCGAGGCCAAGATCGGTCAGGCGCTCATGGATGCCGATATCGTGATCAGCCTCACCCACTTTAAGGGCCATGAGCAGGCCGGCTTTGGCGGCGCCATGAAGAACCTGGGTATGGGAGGCGGCAGCCGTGCCGGCAAGATGGAGCAGCATGCCGCCGGCAAGCCGAACGTCTCGACCGAGCACTGCGTTGGCTGCCGTGCCTGCGAAAAGATCTGCGCGCACAACGCTGTCTCGTTCGACGGCACCCGCGAGCGCGAGCTTGCCAGCGGCGCTACTCGCACGGTGCACGTGGCCGCTATCGACCACGATCGCTGCGTGGGCTGCGGACGCTGCATTGCGGCATGCAACCAGGACTGCATCAAGCCCGGCTATGATGCCGCGGCCGACGTGCTCAACTGCAAGATCGCCGAGTACACCAAGGCCGTCGTCGACGGCCGCCCGAGCTTCCACATTTCGCTGGCTATGGATATCAGCCCCAACTGCGATTGCCATCCCGAAAACGACACACCTATCGTCAACGATATCGGCATGTTCGCGAGCTTCGACCCGGTCGCCATCGACCAGGCCTGCGCCGATGCCGTCATGGCGTCCGAGCCGCTGCCCAACACCGAGCTCACCGATAGCGCGGCCAAGATGGAGCATAACCACGAGCATCTGGAGGGCGAGCAGGCGCACGACCCCTTCTGCATTACGCATCCCGACACCGACTGGCGCGTGTGCATCGCGCATGCCGAGAAGATCGGCTTGGGCACGAGCGAGTACGAGCTCATCGAGGTCAAGTAGCGTCTAGCTATTGGACAAATCAAGCGCTTTTGTAGCGCAGCGTTAGCAAAAGCCGCCCGTGAGCACAGTGCCCACGGGCGGCTTTTCGGAAGTGCTAGGGGGTCAGATAGACCAGTAAACCGTACTATTATCCTAAAAATACTCGTCGAGGAAGTTGTCGACCGTGTTCCAGTAGAGTTCGGGGTCGACCTGCGCGCTCTTGGCGTGGGTGGCGCCATGGATAGTGAGCTTTTGCTTGACCTTGCTGGCGCACGCGTCGTAGTTTTGGTCGAGCATGCTGTACGGTACAAAGGTGTCCTGGTCGCCGTGGATAAACAGCATGGGAACCGTCGCGTGTTTGAGTTGCTCCACACTGCTCGCCTTATGAAAGTCGTAGCCTGCGCGTACGTTGCACACTAAGTTTGCTACATCGAGCAAGGGAAAGCTGGACAGGCCGAACACGTCCTTGAGCTGCAGAGAAAACTCGTCCCAAACACTCGTATAACCGCAGTCCTCGATAATGCATTTCACGTTTGCGGGCAGAGACTCCCCCGCGACGTTCATGGCGGTTGCCGCACCCATCGACTCGCCAAAGACCAGGATGCGCGCCTCGGGGTCAGCCTGAACGATTTGCTCGATCCATGCGACGATGTCGAGGCGCTCGGGCCAGCCCATGCCGATATAGTCGCCGCCGGAGCGCTCGTGGGCGCGGGCGGCGGGTGCGAGTATGTTCATGCCGCGGTCGTGGAATCGCTTGACGTATCGGGCCATACCGATGGGCTCGTTGGTATATCCATGCAGGCAGACGGCGTAGTCGTGCGTGCTCTCCGACGCAGCAAAATACCAGGCGGCAAGCTCGGTTCCGTCATCTGCGGTGAGGCTGCTGCTCTCGCGATTCTCTTTAAACCACGCCCGCGCCTCGGTTTCCTCGGCATCCGGCTGCTCACCTTTTTTGTCGTCTTTGCCATCCTGCATCATCTTCATGGTGTACGGCGCTTGGGGATTCAGGGCAAAGTCGAACAAGAAGTTGCCGGCAAACCCCAACAGCGCGACAACGAGCACCAGCGCAACGACGCCGGCTATCTTGAGCTTTCGATGGGAACGTGCGTTTTGAGACATAAGAAGCTTTCCTATAAGATGTTAATACATCAACATTTAATGCAAGCGCATTATGGACGTTCGCCGTTGATGCGTCAACAGGCAAAGAATGGGTAAACAAAGGGTCACGTATGGTGCAAATTTCGCACGTACCTAGACGCTTTGATATAGTGTTGAGAACTCTTTACGTTGGAGGATGTAACCGGCATGTCCGATTCGAGCGACAGTTCTAAGCCGCGACCCAAGACCGCGGCCGTTCCGCACTACACGGTGGGCGAGGAGATCATGAACTCCGTCACCCATGGTGTCGGTTGCCTGCTGGGCATCGCAGGTCTGGTGCTCCTGATCGTATTTGCCGCTCTTCGCGGTGGCGGTCCGGCGCATATGGCCGCGGCAATCGTCTACGGTGCCAGCATTATTCTCGAATACCTTGCCTCCACGCTCTACCATGCGATTCAGCCCGCGGGTGCCAAGCGTGTGTTTCGCATTATCGACCACAGCTGCATCTACCTGCTCATTGCCGGCAGCTATACGCCGTTTTGCCTCATCACGCTCGCAAACGACGGTGGCCCCGTGCTGTTTTTTGCCGTATGGGCCATCGCCATTATCGGCATCGCCCTCGAGTGCTTTTTGCGCGAGCGCCAGCCGCATTGGGTAAGCGGCCTGGTCTATCTGCTGATGGGCTGGCTCGTCGTCTTTAAGCTGCCCGAGCTCGTGTCGCTGCTCAACCCCGTGGCACTTGCCCTGCTCGCTGTCGGCGGCGTGTGCTACACCGTGGGCGTGCCGTTCTACATCGCCAAAAACGTGCGTTATCTGCACAGCGTGTTTCACCTGTGGGTGCTCGCCGGCAGTATCTTCCAGTTCATGGCGGTGATCCTCTTCGTAATCTAGCGACCACGCCTGCGCGCTCGCGTCCTTGTTTGGGCACCGGCGCAATTGCCGTATCCGCCGTCAACGTTTTAATCCGACGTCCCGAATCTTGGAGGTTCGAGAAACTCCCGATGGACATAACCATCTCCCTTATCACCACCCTCGTTTTGACCCTCATCAACGGCTACTTCTCTATGTCCGAGATGGCGCTCACCACGGCCAAGCGCGCCGTGCTGGAGCACGAGGCCGAGGAAGGCGACAAGCGCGCCGAGCGTGCCATTAAGCTGGCTGCCGACTCCGACCAGCTGCTCGCCACCATCCAGGTTGCCATTACGCTCGTGGGCTTCGCCTCGTCCGCCGTCGCCTCGACGAGTCTGTCCGACCCGCTCGCCACGTGGCTCATGAGCTTTGGCATCGCGCCGCTCTCCGCCATCGCGCGCGGCCTGGCGCCGGTCATCATCACCGTCGCGGTCGCCTTCGTATCCATCGTGATCGGCGAGCTCGTCCCCAAGCGCATCGGCCTAGCCAATGCCGAGGGCGTGTCCAAGCAGGTCGTGGGCCCGCTTTCCGTGTTCCAGAAGATCGCCCGTCCGCTCGTGTGGCTGACTGGCGCTTGCTCCGATGGCCTGGCCCGCATCCTGCGCATCAAGAGTGCCGACGACCGCCAGAACGTCTCGGAAGAAGAGATCAAGTACATGGTCTCGGAGCAGGACGACCTGCTCGACGAGGAAAAGCGCATGATCCACGAGATCTTCGACCTGGGCGACACCGTTGCCCGCGAGGTCATGGTGCCGCGTGTGGACACCACCATGTGCGAGGACGACGAGACGGTCGCCGACGTGCTGTCCACCATGCGCCAGACCGGCTTCAGCCGCATCCCCGTCTACCACGAGGATCCCGACAACGTGGCGGGTATCGCACATATCAAGGACCTGATCCAGCCCGCGCTCGACGGCAAGGGTGACCAGCCCATCGCCGGCTTTTTGCGCGACGCCGCCTTTGTGCCCGACACCAAGGACATCCTGCCGCTGCTGTCCGAGATGCAGACCTCGCACGACCAGATCGTGGTGGTCGTGGACGAGTACGGCGGCACGGCCGGCATCATCACCATCGAGGACATCGTCGAGGAGATCGTGGGCGAGATCGAGGACGAGTTCGACCCCGACAACAAGTACCTCACGCGCCTTTCGCGCCGCGAGTGGCTCGTCGATGGGCGTTTTTCGTGCGATGACGCGATTGAGCTTGGTTGGCCGCTCGAGGAAAGCGATGATTATGAGACCATCGCCGGCTGGATCTTGGAGCTTTGTGACTCGGTGCCCGACATCGGAGAGGTGTTTGAGGTCGCGGGGTACAAGTTTAAAGTGCAGTCGATGCGTGGCCAGCGCATCTCGCTCATTCGCGTGATCGCTCCGGCCGAAACCGATAAGAAGGATTCCGAGTCTTCGGCAGAGAAGCCGGCGACGTCGGGTGCGGGCTCTGTGGATCCGCACGATGGCGACGAGTAGGGCAAGGAAGAGTAGGGGAGAGTTATGGCAGGCCTGTTCAACATCCTTAAGGTCACCGTCAGCGAGGACAAGATCTGCGCGCATGTGCTGGTGAACCCCGGCATGCCGCTCATGACCTCGGAGGATATCGAGGCCACGGCGCGCGTGTATTACCTGGTGCCGGCGATTGCCAAGCACCTGTGCCTGGGTGATTCCGGTCGCGAGTTCCAGGACTGCATGGGCCAGACCGAGCTTTGCCATCTGCTTGAGCATGTGACGGTCGAGCTCATGAACGAGACCGGTCTTGCCGGCAGCATTTCGTGCGGCCGCACGCGCGTAAGCGAGCACGACGAGCGCGTCTTTGAGGTTGAGCTTTCGTGCCCCGACGACGCGCTGGCCATCGGTGCGCTGTCGTCGGCAACCTTTATGATGGACTGGGCGTACCTGCACGCCGACCAGCCTGCCCCCGACGTGGAGGGCACGGTC
The DNA here is from genome assembly GCA_048375035.1 of Collinsella sp. GTDB lineage: Bacteria > Actinomycetota > Coriobacteriia > Coriobacteriales > Coriobacteriaceae > Collinsella. The sequence goes on along the minus strand of DBGEDL010000074.1, from coordinate 7,135 downwards.
GCGGGCCTGCGCAACCTGGTACTGGGCATGCGCGCCGAGGCCGAGGGCAAGGATCCTCACGAGGCCGTCGCCGCTGCGAATGGCGAGGACGTTGCCGAGGATGCGGCCGAGGGCGATGCTCCTGCGGACGCCGACGTCGATTCCGTTGTCGATGCGGCCGCCGAGCCGGCAGCTGAGCCCCAGGGCGTTCCCAGCTTTGATGACGAGCCCCAGGTGGCGATTGATACCGAGGGCGCGGTTGTCGAGAATCACGAGGTCTCCGCGGCCGTCTTCGGCGGCGCGGCAACGGCTCCGACTGGATCGGCGCATGAGGGCGGCTTGCCCCTCGTGGACGGCGCCGGCGGGGATCCGGCTGCCACGGTTGCCATGCCCGCCATGCCGCAGGAGTAGGTTCGCTCGCTCAACAACATCATGTACCTGCGTCTTTGCCGTATGCAGATGAGCGGGGCGGCAAGTGTTGCGCTGCGGGTATAATGGACAGCATTCAAACGGTGGGCGCCGACGTGCCCGCAGGAGAGGAATGATCATGGGTAAGACTTTTAGCTTTGTCTCCGGTGCACTCTTTGGTGCCGCCGCCGGCGCTATCATCGGCGTTGCTCTGGCCCCGCGCTCGGGCGCCGAGACCCGCGCCATGGCTGCCGATATCGCCAACGACGCTTGGGATAACATGCGCGATACCTACGAGCACGGTGCCGAGGAGGCCCGCGCCGCGGTCAACGACTTCGGCCCGATGGTCGATGCTAAGACCGATGACCTGCGCGCCAAGGTCGACCTGGCCCGCGAGCGTATGGACCAGCTGCGCGAGCAGCTCAACGACGCCATTTCGGGCGGCAACGTGACGCCTGCCGCCGACGTCGTGGTCGAGAACGCCGTCGAGGCTGATACCGAGGCTGCGGAGCCCTCGACCGAGGCATAATGCGCGCTGGGGATTTTGTCGGCGCCAAGATCTATCGCAAGCCCACCGAGGACAAGCGCACCAAAAAGGACGGCACGCCGCGCAGCCCTAAAAAGCTCGGAAAGATACACTTCCCGGTCTTTACTCCGGGCGGAACGCGCGTGGTGGGCTTTATGGTTCGCCAGTCCGACATTGCGGGCATGATCGAGCGACCCGACCGATTTGTGGCGCTCGATGCCATCGGCGTCTATGAGGGCGCCATCGCGGTGGATGACGCCAAGGACACCTACGATGCCGCTGCGGCCAAGCGCCTCGACATCAACCTGGACGATTGCATCATCTGGGTTGGTATGGACGTGCGCACGGAATCGGGCGATGTCGTGGGCTATTGTTCGGACGTGGAGTTTAAACCGCGCTCGGGCATCGTTCAGATGTTCTATGTGACCGCCGGTGCCGCTTCGAGCGTGCTGGTCGGTGACACGCAGGTGCCGCCGACGATGCTGCGCGGATACGAGAACGGCGCGATGATCGTTTCGGACGAGGTCAAGGCACTCGGGTATTCGGGCGGCGCCGCTGCAAAAGCTGCCGAGGCCAGTGTCGTGGTGGGCGATAAGGTCAAAAAGGGCGCCAAGGTGCTCGATGACAAGGGATCGGTCGCCGTGGACAAGGGCAGTCGTGCGCTGGGCAAGCAGCTCGGCAAGACGCGCGGCATGTTCAAGGCCTTTAAGGACGAATACCAAAAGGCGCGCGGTGGCTCGTCAAAAGCTAGCAAATAGCGACGTACCAAATGATGGGAGGCGAGCCGGAGACATGTTGCTCCGGCTCGCTGTGTTTATGGGGGAGGGCACATGCGCCAAAACGGATCCAACTTAAACGGGCACTCCGGTGCGCGTCCGACGGCGCGCCGCGACCTGGGGCAGCTGCCCAGCGGCCAGCGCAAACGCCGCCGTAAGCCCGGCGCGATGTACCTCAACCATAGCCGCGGTTTTAGCGACCGCAGCGCGCGCATTGGCAACGGGCGCTCGCCCCGCCGCCCATCCCGTCTGCCCTATGCGCTCATCGCCGTGGGCTGCGCGCTCGTGCTGTTTATCGCTGCCGTTGTGGGCTACGTCAACCGCAGCGTTGACGTGGAGCTCAACGGGCAAAAGACCGCGGTGCGCGTGGGCTCTACGCTGCAGAATCTTATCGACGACCAGGAGCTGACCGACACCTATGACGCGGGTGACCTGCTGGCCGTCGACGACAGCGTGCTCAAGCGCCACGGGGGCGAAAAGCTGTCGGTGAAGGTTGACGGCAAGCGTGTAAAGCAGGGCAAATGGGACAGCCGCGAGCTTGCCGGTGGCGAGAAGGTGACGGTCAAAGACGGCCGCAACATCTACGAGAAGCACGAGGTGCAGGCCACGACCATTGAGCCCAAGCTGAAGGTCGAGGGCACGGGCGCCATCGAGTACGTGCAGACATGGGGCGTCCAGGGTCGCTCCGAGGTGTGGGTCGGCGAGCAATCGGGCAAGACGCAGGACCGTGGCGAGGTTGTGCCCGCCACCGATTGCGTCGTTGCCTGCGCCAGCGTGGCGCCAAAGGGCAACGAGAAGGTTGTGGCGCTGACGTTTGATGAGGGGCCGAGCGGCGCCACCAAGCAGATCTTGCAGGTGCTCAAGGAGAAAGGCGTGAGCGCCACATTCTTCCTTTCGGGCGATGCCGCCGAGACCTCGCCTGCTACCGCCAAGGCGATTGTCGACGCTGGGTGCGAGGTCGGTTCCAATAGCTATAGCGACGATTCGCTCAAGGGCGAGGATCGCGAGGCGGTGCGCAAGCAGATTTCGAAGGGAACCGACGCCATCAAGTCGGCAACCGGCGTCAAGACGATGCTGTTGCGCGCCCCCTACGCCGCTTTTGATGAGCAAAATTGGATTGACGCGATGGACCTGGTGTCTGCCGTGGTCTCGTGGAATATCGACTCGGGCGACTGGTTGCTCAATGGTGCCGACGAGCAGGTCTCGACGGTGCTCGACTCGGTGACGCCGGGCAATATCGTGCTGCTCACCGATAGCGACGAGTGCGCCGAGCAGACACTCGAGGCGCTGCCGCAGATTATCGACGGCCTCGTTGCGGACGGCTACAAGATCGTGACGCTCAGCGACTTGGTCAAGACGGACACGTCGCTGAGCAAAAAGCTCACCTCACTGACGAAGGTCACGATGCCCAAGAACGCCGTATTTCCCCAACTTGCCGAGGACGACGACGCCACAGAGTAGCTCGAGCAAGGGCGCCGGTGGGGCAAACACTACTGATAATTTTGTCCCACCACTTCGCTGCGGACGACTATGTCACGGATACGTCAGCGTTTGGTATGCCCGCAATGTGCAGCGCATAAATTCGGTGCCGCAGCGCGATGCTGATGCTATAGTTACTGCGGTTAATGAGGGTCAAGAGAAAGGTTACAGGTGAAATCCAAACCTCGACCATACAGTCGATGACCCCATGCAGGTGCTTTTTGCGTATGCACGGGGTGTAAGCGTCGAGCGGCGTGCCGCCCGCGCATGCGTATACATATCAAACAGTCCACGGATAGCGTGCCCGTCCGGCCGCGGTCCGCAGGAATAATGATGGGGAGCACCATTGAATTATCTGAGTGAGATGCTCAAATTGCCGGTCTTGGACGTCGACGGCGAAAAGCTCGGCGTGGTGAACGATTTTGGCATTGCTACCGGCGAAGTTTTTCCGCACGTGACGTCGCTCGCGTTCCGCGGACCCGGCAAGACGCCGTTTATGATTAGCTGGCGTAAATGGGTCGACCGTATCGACGAGACGGGTGTACACCTTAAGACGTCGGCCACCGAAATCCGTTTTTCGTACCTGCAGCCGACCGAACTCTTGCTTGCCCGCGATGTGCTCAACAAGCAGATTGTCGACACGCAGGGCATGAAGGTCGTGCGCGTAAACGACATCAAGTTTTCCATGTCGGGCGAAAATCAGCTGCGCCTGCTGGGCGCCGAGGTCGGTGCCCGCGGTCTGCTACGTGCCATCAGCCCCGCGCTCGAGCATATCGTCGAAGGCTTTATGAAGCACCTGGGCAAGCCGCTCAGCGAGGACATCATCGCTTGGTCCTACATGGACCTGCTCGACCGCTCGACCAAGAACATTCAACTCTCGGTGTCGCACAAGACGCTCGGCGAGCTGCACCCTGCCGACATCGCCGACATTATCGAGCAGCTCGACCCGCGCCTGCGTGCGCAGGTGTTTGCGCAGCTCGATACTGCCCAGGCCGCCGAGGCCATCTCGGAGTTCGATGACGACGAGCTTATGACCGAGATGCTCGAGGGCCTGTCCGACACCGACGCATCGTCGATGCTGGCCATGATGGACCCGGACGACGCCGCCGATCTGATCGACGAGCTCGATTACGAGAAGGCCGAGAAGCTCCTGCGCCTGATGGGCGTCAAGGAGGAGAAGGCGATTCGTAACCTGCTGGGGTATGAGGACAACACCGCCGGCCGCATCATGACCTCGGAGTTTGTCTCCCTGCCCGCTACGGCAACGGTCGGTGACGCCATCGAGGCGATTCGCGAGCTCGACGAGGACTTCGAGAGCGTCTACTACGTCTATACCGAGGATCCGAGCGGCATGCTGACCGGCGTGCTTTCGCTGCGCACGCTGATCGTAGCCGACCGCGACGCCACGCTGGGTCAGCTGGCCTATCGCGACCTGGTCTATGTGTCGCCCGACGAGGACCAGGAAGACGTGACGGACGAGATGACCAAGTACGACCTGGTTGCCATCCCTGTCTGCGATGAGAACCGTCATATCCTGGGTATCGTAACCTTCGACGACGCCATGGACGTTATCGCTGAGGAGCATCAGGAGGACCTGCAGATCGCCGGTGTCGGCTCGGGCGATAGCGCGTCGGACGACTCGACGAACGTGCTCAGCTGGTTCGTGCATCGCCAGTACTGGGTTGTTGTATGGGGCATCGCGTCGTGCATCATGGCGACCGTGCTGGAAACGGCGCTCGGCTCCGCGCATCTGGTGGTGTTTCCCATGTGCGCCATGCCGCTCGTGCTGCTGGCGGCCTCGCGCATGGTGTCGTTCGTCAAGAACTACTTCCTGGAGTATGACGGTCACGACGACGAGCCCAAGCCGTATCTGGGGTTCTTCTTCCAGAGCACGGGCATGGGCCTGATTCTGTCACTCGTGACCTACCTGTGCGCCCAGCTGGTGCGCACCGCTGCGTTCCCCGATGCGCCCATGTTTGAGGAGCAACTCTTTACCGGGTGCTTTAATATCGCTGCCGTCATTTGCCTGGTTGGCAACATGAGCGCCGTGATTTACCTGATGGTGCTGTTCTGGCGTGACGAGCATGACCTCAACACGTCGGGCACCGCCATGAACGTTATTGCCGTCATGATCTCGTGCGTAGCGTACTGCGCCGCTGCGGTGCTGCTCACCATGTCGGTCATGGGTTAGGTGGTCGCGTGCAAAATACCAAGCAAAAGTCGGGCACCAAGCAAAAGTTGACCATCGCGGCCATCTTTGGCGCTATGGGTCCCGGTCTGCTGGCGGCGCTTTCGGGCAATGACGCCGGCGGCATTGCAACGTATTCCAGCGCGGGCGCCAGCTATGGCTACAAGATGCTCTGGATGCTTCCCGTCATGACTGTGCTGCTCATCGTGACGCAGGAGACCGCGGCGCGCTGCGGCTGCGTCACGGGCAAGGGCCTGGCATCGCTCATTCGCGAGCGCTTTGGCGTGCGCAAGAGTGTACTTGCTATGGCGGCGTTGTTGATCGCCAACACGGCTGTGACCATTTCGGAGTTTGCGGGCATCGCCAGTGGCCTTGCTCTCTTTGGCGTGCCGGCGAGCATCTCGGTGCCGTTGGTGGCGCTGCTGGTGTGGATGCTTACCATGTCGGGTAGTTTCCAGCGCATCGAGAAGATTCTGCTGCTGGTGAGCTGCGTGTTCGTGACCTATATCGTCGCCGCGTTTATGGCTGGCCCCAACTGGGGTGAGGTCGCGGTCGACCTGGTCGTGCCTAACATTCAAAATGACCCCAGCTACGTGTCGCTCGTGGTCGCAACGATCGGTACCACCATCGCGCCGTGGATGATTTTCTTGGCGCAGAACAACGTGGTCGATAAGAATGCGGGCGAGGACGACATCGTGCTGCAGCGTATTGATACCGTGAGCGGCTCGCTTGCCGCCGATGTTATTGCCGGCTTTATTATCATCACGACCGGCACGGTGTTGTTCCCGGCGGGTATTCAGATTAGCGATGCTGCCGATGCTGCCCGCGCGCTGGAGCCTATTGCGGGTCAGTGGTCTACGGTACTGTTTGCCTCGGGCCTGGTCGCGGCGAGCTTCTTGGCTGCCTGCGTGCTGCCGGGCGTTACGTCGAGCGCTATCTGCGAGGCATTTGGCTGGGAGCGCGGTGCCGACCGCAGCTGGGACGAGGCCCCGGTCTATCGCGGCATCATTACGGCCATCATCGGTATCTCTGCCGTGCTGGTGCTTATGCCCGGTGTCGATCTGTTCCAGATTATGATGACCTCGCAGGTCATCAATGGCGTGCTACTGCCCGTGGTTCTGGTGTTCCAAGTGGTTATCGCCGCCGACCGTCACATTATGGGCGCCAACCGCAACGGCCGCGTGTGGAACGTGCTCACTTGGGCGACTATCGCCGTGATTACGGTGCTGACGGTCGTCATGTTTGTGTTGCAAGCGATGGGCTACAGCGCTTAGCGCCTCTTTTGGACTCCAAACAGGCCGCTGCCATGGGTTGCGGCCTGTATTTTGCCTGTTATAGGGGGTTAGTAATATGTGAGTGGACAAATAATGCCAAATATGAGTACTGTTGTCAGGCCAATAGCATTTACGACCAAGAAAATAATGAACATAGTTAAGAATCTGTTTATTAAAAGCGGGTCTCCAAGTCCTAAGCCGGCCATTCTGGTCAACTGGAAGGCTCGCGCGCTACCGCATGAGCGCCATTTTGGGTGGTTTTGCCTGCTACTAAAACGGTAACAGTACTCATATTTGCCACTTTTTGTCCACGACCTCTTGGAGTCGGCTCGAAAAGAGTGATTTTGGGTTGTTTGCTGCGGGTGTGGGCTTAGAAACAACGCTCGGGGTGGCGAGGCGCTCAGAATTCGGTCGCAAGGAGGGCGTTCCTCGGCTGTGCCAGGAGTGTCCCTAGGTGCCGGCACATAAGGAACGTCCCTAACATCCGGAGGGGGTGCCTGCCGTG
>DBGEDL010000073.1:0-22274 GCA_048375035.1 Collinsella sp. | reverse complement strand
AAAACAGGAACTATTCCACCGCAACTCATCGGGATGCGCTATTGGTTCATGTTGCCGTGGATGTAGGGGGTGACCTCGGGGGAGATATGACCGCAGCCCAGCTCGCGCAGGGCCGATTCGATGGCGGCGGGCAGCGGGGTCTTGCCCTCGGCATCGACGGCGGTGCCGCCGAGCGCGGCGATCTTGGCGACATCTGCGGGAGCGGCCTCGATATGCATGCAGCCGCCGACCAGGCGTGCACGGACCTGAGCCAAGTCAAGATCGTGCAGGTAATCCTCGCAGGCGCGGATCAGGGAGACCTTCTCGAACGTAAGCTCCTCGCCCGTGGGGACGCGGGTGGCAAGGCAGGCTCCCGCCGGCAGGTTCCAAACGGGATAGCCCCATGCACGCAGCAGCTCGCGCTCTTCGTCCTTGGTAAAGCCGACCTCCATAAGAGGGGAGCGTACGCCGAGCTCTTCTGCCGCGCGCATGCCGGGGCGGTAGTCGCCGCGATCACTTGCATTGCTGCCATCGATGACGGTGGGAAAGCCGAGCGACTTGGCGTGGTTGACGATGGCGGTAAAGCCGGCGTGCTTGCAGTGGTAGCAGCGATTAGCATCGTTGCAGGCTACTTGGGGGAGCTGCAGCTGATCCACCGAAAGATTGAGCACGGGGAGCTTAAAATGCGGCCCCTCATTGGCTTGTCCATCAACGGACCGCTCAAACGAAGCCTGTTCGGGCGTACCGATGAGCGGCGTGGTGAGATGGACGAGGAGGGTATTGGTGGGCATGATGCGGGCGCAGACCGCGGCCAAAAAGCTGCTGTCGACGCCACCGGAAAACCCGATAGCCACGCGCCCGTATGCCAAAAGCAGCTGTTCGAGCGCCGATAGCTTGTCTTGAAGCTCCTCTGCGGGTGCCGTGGTGTCTAAAATCATGAAACGTTCCTTATCGTTGAGTGCTCGATCGAAAACTATAATCCTAATGCGTTACTTGCCATAAGACTTCTATCTGTGTAACGAAAGTGCAATATGGTATATACGTTATATACAAGTTGCCAAATGCGGTAGAGTTGCAGCAACGCGACAGCGAGAGTCGATGGGGGACCGATATGATCAAGGCTGTTATTTTTGACATGGATGGAACGCTGGTCGATACCGAGCGTTTGGGGATTAGGGCCTGGAAGGCAGGCGCCGCTGAGCTGGGGCTCGCGATTGATGATGCGCTGATCCATCAGTTTATCGGCCGCACGCTGCCCGATGTTATGGACATCCTTGAGGCGCATTGCGGCAGCAGAGAAACCGCTGAGGCGATCTATCGTCGCCACAAGGAAATTCGAGACGAGATGGTCAAGACCGATTTGGAGCTTAAGGCCGGCGCCGCCGAGTGCATAGACGAGCTGCTGGCTGCGGGCTATCACGTGGGGCTTGCGACGTCATCGCGCCATGTCACGGCAGAACGCAACCTTAAGATGGTCGGCCTCTTTGACAAGTTTGAAACGGTGACCTGCGGCGAGGACGTTATGCACGGCAAGCCCGACCCCGAGATGTATCTGCTTGCCTGCGAGCGCGCGGGCTTTGCTCCCGAGGAATGTGCCGTGGTCGAGGATTCACGCAACGGCTGCGTCTCGGGCATCACGGCTGGCTGCCACGTCTTTGCCGTTCCCGATATCGTGCCGCTTCCGCAGGACGTGGTGGATGGCTGCGAGGCCGTGCTCGATACGCTGTTCGACCTGACGGCGGCGGTCAAGGCCGTGCTCTAGACAATTGCGGTGTTGAAACGAGCAATTACCCACGTTTGCGCTTAAGCAAAAGGGGCCCGGCAATGGTCGGGCCCCTTTTGCTTAAGCGGCGACTTGGCATACTTGCGCGCGTGCTATAGATACGCGCCCAGGTTGATGGCGGTGGCTTCGGCGTGGTTGCTTGCCTGGGTGCTGGCGCGTTCCAGCAGGAACGGCCGCACGAGTTCTTGGCGGTTGATGTCCTCGATGGCTGTGACCGCGGTGACGGTGCGCGCTGCAGAGCCGATGCGGACGTGCTTGGTCTTTGCCGGCGCCTTGTTCTCGATTTGCTCCATGAGCAATTGAACACCCTTGCGGCCAATTTCGTAGCCCGGTGGCGCCACGGTGGTAAGGGGGACCGACCCGCTCCAGGCAAGTGGATTGCCGTCGCAGCCGGCCACGCGGACCTGCTCGGGGACGGAGATGCCTTTGTCTATCAGCGCCGAGATAACGCCCGACGCCAGTACGTCGGTCAGGCCGATGACAAAATCGGGGCGCTCGTCGCCGGAGCGCTCGGCAATCTGGGCGCCGATGCTGTAGCCGTCGGCAGCGGTATTCCATTCGCCGGCGTCGATGACTTCGATCTTGATATCGGGGTGCAGGGCAAGGGCCTTGTGGATGCCAAGTACGCGCAGGGTGAGCTGCATAAATGCCGCTCTGCCCACAACGGTGATATGGCGTGCGCCACGGGCAACGGCGAGCTCGGCGATAATGCGCCCCTGCGCCTCGTTGTCGGCGGCCACGTAGTAACCGGGTTCGGAACAGTGGATGTCCAGATGGACGATCGGCACGGGCATCTTGGTCATAGCGGGGTGCCAGTCGGGGGACGCCATGGGCTGAACCATGACGCCGGACATCTGCGTGCCCATAAAGTAGCGCAGGTAATGGTCCTGGAGAATGCCGTCGTTATCGGCGTTGGCGATGAGCAGGTCGTAACCGTGCTTGCGGGCCTCGTTATGGGCGCCGCTGGCAATTTGGAGCGAGAAGCCGTGATCGAGACGGGGGAGGACCAGGCCAAAGGACTTGGTGGTGCCGCCTGCGAGCTGACGGGCACTTTGGTTGGGCAGGTAGCCAAGGCGATTGATGGTCTCGTTGATGAGCTTGAGGGTCTCGGGGCGCAGCTTTTCGGGATGGTTGAGCGCGTTGGAAACCGTGCCCAACGAAACCCCGGCCTCGCGCGCGACGTCGCTGATTTTTACCTTTGCCATAGCGGCCCCTTTGATGCGTTTCAAGTACAAGCCAGATTGTAGCATCCCAAACCTATCAAAAAGGGACAGGTTTATTTTGGCAGGTTTTATCTGGGGAAACGCCGTTGCCAGCGCGGCCACCACGAAGGGGACAGACACCTTTGTGGTGGTTTGAGCTGCCTAGGCCTTCAATTGTCTCGATCTGTAACACCTGGACGGCAAAACCGGCTCTACCTGTTACAGATCGAGACATAGCGCGGGGGCCGAACCGCAATGTCTCGATCTGTAACACTAAGCCGGCTTCCGGAGCCCCAGATGTTACAGATCGAGATCTTTCGCCGGGACAGAGCGCCGGCCCGCCCCAAACCACCACAAAGGTTCCTGTCCCCATTGTGGTGGTTTAGACCGGCTGGACGTGTGTGCATCGAGTGGTATCTAAGTTGAGATACCACTTCTGGTATATCAGCTTGCGCTTGCGTGAGTACAATACTCGAACGTTATACGTCTCAGCGCCTCCCGTGCGTGGACGTCTTGCAGTCACGCGAACGAAGGGATTTATCCTATGTGCGGAATTGTCGGCTACACCGGCTCTGATATTGCAAAGAACATCCTGGTCACAGGCCTTAAGCGCATGGAGTATCGCGGTTATGACTCCTCGGGCGTCGCGCTCGAGGTGGGCGAGGGCGCCGCGGCGCATCTCGACGTTATCCGCCGCGTGGGTAAGGTCGCGGGTCTGGAGAGCGAGCTTTCCAATATCGATAGCGACGCAACCTGCGGTATCGGTCATACCCGTTGGGCCACTCACGGCAAGCCTTCCGTCGTTAACGCTCATCCCCACACCAGCTGCGACGGTCGCATCGCCATCGTCCACAACGGCATTATCGAGAACTTCGCCGAACTGCGCGAGGAGCTGGAGGGCCGCGGCCATCACTTTAAGAGCGAGACCGATACGGAGGTCTTCGCGCATCTGATCGAAGAGGCCTATGCCGAGACGCACGACCTGATGGCCTCCGTGCGCGAGGCTTGCACCCACGTTGTGGGCGCTTATGGCTTGGCCGCCGTGTGCGCCGACGAACCTGGCGTGATCGCCGTGGCCCGCAAGGACTCTCCGATCGTGGTCGGCGTGGGCGAGACCGGCTCCTATGTTGCTTCCGATGTCATCGCGCTTATCGATGCCACCCGCGATGTCGTGGTGCTCGAGGACGGTCAGTTTGCCAAGCTTACGCCTGCGGGCGTCGAGTATACCGACGAGGCCGGCAATGTCATCGAGCCCAAGGTCACCCACATCGATTGGGATCTGGACATGGCCGAAAAGGGCGGCTATCCCGACTTTATGCTCAAGGAGATCCACGAGCAGCCGCGCGTCGTGCGCGACACGCTGGTTGGCCGTATGACGCCTGCCGGCGAGCTCGACATCGATGAGCTGGGCCTGTCCCTCGAGGAGCTCAACGACATCGACCGTGTCTACGTGATTGCCTGCGGCACCAGCTACCACGCCGGACTCATCGCAAAGAACCTTATTGAGGGCTGGGCTCGCATTCCCACCGAGGTTGAGGCTGCCAGCGAGTTCCGCTATCGCAACCCCATCATCACGCCGACGACGCTCGTCGTTGCCGTGTCCCAGTCGGGCGAGACGGCCGATACCCTCGCCGCCATTCGCGATGCGCGTATTAAGGGGGCCAAGGTCTTTGGCATCACCAACGTGGTGGGCAGCCCCGTGGCGCGCGAGAGCGACGGCGTCATCTATACCAAGGCCAACAAGGAGATCGCCGTCGCCTCGACCAAGAGCTTCATCGGCCAGGTTGTGAGCCTGACGCTGCTTGCTCTGCTGCTGGCGCAGGTCAAGTACCGGCTGACCACCAAGCAGGCGCGCATGATGTTCCGCGAGCTTTCCGATACGGCCGAGCAGATCCAGTGGATTTTGGAAACGCAGACCGAGGCCGTGCACGAGGCCGCCCTGCTGTGCAAGGACGCGCAGTCGGCGCTGTTCGTGGGCCGCGGTATGGGCGCTGCCATCTCCTACGAGGGCGCACTCAAGCTCAAGGAGGTCAGCTACCTGCACGCCGAGGCGTATGCTGCCGGCGAGATGAAGCACGGCCCCATCGCGCTGATCGATCCGGGCTTCCCCGTCATCGCCGTGGCCACCAAGAGCGCCACCTACGACAAGACCGTGTCGAACCTTATGGAGTGCAAGGCGCGCGGTGCCAAGGTCATCGTCGTTGCCACCGAGGGTGACGAGGAGATCAACAAGATTGCCGACTGTATCATCCGCGTGCCGGCCGTCCGCGACGTGTTCAGCCCCATCACGGCGAGCGTCCCGCTGCAGCTGCTTGCCCGCGAGGTAGCCATTCTGCGCGGCTGCGACGTTGACCAACCTCGAAACCTCGCTAAGAGCGTGACCGTGGAATAACTAATATTCCGCCGTTCTAACAACTAAGGCCCGGCTCCGCGTCATCAGACGGAGCCGGGCCTTTTTGTGCGGAAAAACCACCACAAAGGTGCCTGTCCCCTTTGTGGTGGTTTTGGCAGGTTAGCGGAGCTTGCTGGTCTCGAAGTACTTGGGATATTGGTCCAGGACCTCGGTCTGGTTGCGGAACATCATATGCAGGTGTTTGCTGACCAAAAAGCTCGCCTCGATAGGATCGCGACCGGCGATGGCGCGGCGGATTTGCTTGTGCTCGTTAACAATCTCCTGATTGTCGAGAACCTGCGTGGCGGCGCGCAGCCAGCGGAAGCGCTCCAGGTCGGCATTGGTCTCTTCGAGCCACGACCACACGGTGCTGCGACATGCGATGCTAAAAATCATGTGATGCATGAGGTTGTCGCTCAAAAAGAAGCCGATGCGATCCTCTTCGGCCATGGCCTTTTCCTGCAGCGCGATGGCGCGGTCGAGCTGCTCGATGCCGGCCGATGTGGCGCGCGCACAGCACTCCACGATCACCTGCTTTTCCAGATGCTCGCGAATGTAGCAGGCACTCTCGGCAAGGGTGAGGTTGATGGGTGAGACATAGGTGCCACTTTGGGGCACGGTACGCACCAGGCCCTCTTGCGCCAGACGCACCAGAGCCTCGCGCACAGGGGTGCGCCCCATATCCAGGTCGTCGCAAAGCTGCTTGACGCCGAGCTTTTCGCCCGGCTTGTAGTCCAGGTAGACGATTTTGCGTCGAATGGTGTGGTAGGACTGGTCTTGTAGGCTTGTTTCTTGCTCGCCGACGTGCATCGATTCTTCCATAGTGCCTCGCAACCGTTCTATCAAACTCATATGTCAGTTGTTTATTATGCCGCGAATCAGCTCTCCGCGGTGAGTAATTCGACTGTCGCCCGAGAACTATTGCGGCATCTTAGTTTTTGTTTGCGCGAGACTGTGCTCGATGTTGCCGTATCATAAGCCGTCGCAAACGTGAAATAGAAAGAAGGAATCCCATATGCAACTGGCGAATATCGTACGCGAGCGCTGGAAGGGCGTCTTGTTCTGCCTGATCATCGCTATCCCCGCGACGTTGCTCGGCAAACAGATTGAGGTGGTCGGCGGGCCGGTATTTGCCATCCTCTTTGGCATGGTCCTGGCGCTCGTCTTTCCCAAGAATCGCCGCGAACAGCTCACCGCCGGTGTCACCTATACGTCTAAAAAAGTCTTGCAGTACGCGGTTATCCTGCTTGGCTTTGGCATGAACCTCTCCCAGATTCTGTCCAAGGGCGCCCAGTCGCTACCGATTATCGTGGCGACAATCTCGACCTCGCTTGTCATCGCCTTTGTGCTCTGCCGCGTCATGAACGTGCCGAGCAAGATCGCGACGCTTGTGGGCGTGGGCTCGTCGATTTGCGGCGGTTCTGCCATCGCCGCGACCGCGCCCGTCATCGATGCCGACGATCGCGAGATTGCCCAGGCTATTTCGGTCATCTTCCTGTTTAACGTTATCGCGGCGCTCGTGTTTCCGACGCTCGGCGGCATGCTCGGGCTGACCAACGAGGGCTTTGGCCTGTTTGCCGGCACCGCCATCAACGACACCTCGTCCGTAACGGCTGCGGCGAGCGCCTGGGACAGCATGCATCCCGGCGCCAATGTGCTCGAGAGCGCCACGGTGGTCAAGCTCACCAGAACGCTGGCCATTATCCCCATCACGTTGGTCCTCGCATGCTGGCAGATGCATCTGGCGCGCAAGGCCGGCGGCGACGCCAAAAGCACGTTCTCCCTTAAACGCGCGTTTCCCATGTTTGTGCTGTTCTTTGTGCTAGCGAGCGTGATCACCACGGTGCTTCAGCTTCCCGTGTCCATTACGGCACCTATCAAGGAGCTGTCGAAGTTCTTTATTGTGATGGCCATGGCGGCTATTGGTTTTAATACCGATATCGTCGAGCTGGTCAAAAAGGGCGGCAAGCCCATCGCACTGGGCTTTTGCTGCTGGATTGGCATTGCGTGCATGAGTTTGGGAATGCAACACGTACTGGGAATCTGGTAGAGAAGTAGCTTGTTTGCGTGCTGCGTGCTGGTGCGCGCATGCCTGCGGTGGAGCGATAGGAGCTCTTGCGGGTATGGCTTGTCCGCAGGTTTATAAGTCCCGAAGAGCTCTTATCGCCCCGCCAGGATGGCGATGCGGGGCAACACCTATACTCGCAGGACGGCGCTTTCTGCCCTATAGTGTTTGGTGGGCAATATCGTTCAATTTTGAAACACTCGGTCGTGCGACCGCCGGCGGTTGCACGTCGCTGCAGACAGGGGCAAATCATGGATAGCGATGCCAAGCTGAACATCTTGACCGATGCCCTGGCTGCTGCCGGGGCATCGGCATTGGCAATCGATGCGCGTGGGGACGTCGCGATTTCGACCATGAATGACGCGGCGCTTGAGCGGGGTGTGGCGACTTTTGTCGCTGAGCGCCTCGACCGTATAGGAGACGGTGCGCGTCTGGTTATGGGGCGTGAGGGTACGCGCCTGAGCCTGACCGTTCGCCCCACCGACAAAGAGGGCGGGGGGCTTTGGGTCGTCGTGGTCCGCGAGGTGCGCGGCGCCGCGGCGCATGCGGGCATCGAGTGGCTCAACGCCGACGAAGTTGAGGCCCGCTACGAATCGAGCGCGTACGGCATCGTTGAGGGGGCGGCCTCGGTGGCTGCGCCGGTTGCCGAGAGCTACGCGCGCGGTGTGCCCCTTATGCTCGAGGGCGAGCTGGGAGCGGGTCAGGTCGAGATCGCCAAGCGCCTCTATCTGGCTGGCCCTTTTGTCGATCAACCCTTTGTTTCCGTTGCGCTCGATGAGCTCACCGAGCGCGGTTGGCACCATGTGCTCAAAAGCGCCGAATCGCCGTTGTTCCAAACGGGGCTGACCCTTTGCATTGAGGGCTGGAACGCGGTTGTCCCCCAGCGCCTCCGCGAGCTCGTTTCCACGATGACCGACACCGCGTTGGCGACGCGCTGCCATGTGGTGCTGACAGCGAATGACATGCCGGGCGGCGGCGAAAGTGATCAAGCCGCCTTTGTGACCGAGCGTTTCGCCTGTGCGGTGAGCGTGGCGCCGGCAATCGCCGAGCAGGGAGCCGCATCGACGAAGGTTGCGCGCTATTTGGAATATCTCGCTGACGCATTTGGGACGGCAGCGCCCACGCTGTCTGCCGCGGCGACGAAGACGCTCGATGCTTACCGCTGGCCGCGCAATTATCTGCAGCTCCGCGAGGTCTCGGAACGACTGTATATATTGGTGGGGGTGGGCACGGTGGACCGCGCTGTGGCGGAGGAAGTGCTCGCCCAAGAGGACGTGATTAAGACCGCAACCTTTGGCGCCCCAACGCTCGAAAGTGACCTGTATATCCTGCGACCGCTGGCCGATACCGAGCGAGATATCGCGCATCTGGTTGTAGACCATCTCCACGGCAACCGAACCCGTGCGGCGGAGGTGCTGGGCATAAGCCGTACAACGCTGTGGCGCTTGCTGAAGGACGATGACCGTTGAGCGAGGCGCCCGTGACCGCGCGCGACGCGTGTGCTACAGTCCAAAGCGTTATTGTTTCGATTTGGTTACGGCGTGCGAGGGCATATGGCTGAGACTTCAAAACCGAGCCGCAGAAGGCGGAGTGCCGCGCCGGTCAACCGACGCACGACATCGGTGACGTGGGGTAAACACGCCTCGGGGTTTGACGGCTCGTTCAAGCGCACTAAATACGGCTATCCTTCGGCAAGCGCCCGCTTGGCAATGCAGGCAGAGTCCTCACTGTGGGGCCGCAAACGCGTGGTGGGCTCCAAGCTCAAGCACGACGGCACGCTCGGCTACATCAGCCGCGGGGCGGCCCGCCGCAGCGGGCTCAACCCCGCCGGCTGGCATCGTTATGTTCCGATCGCGGTCGTCGTTGCGGTAATCGTCATCGCGCTCGCAGCGCTTGGCTACGCCGGCGGCGGTGCCAACCTGGACGCAGTGTTTAAATCGCCCGAGCTCGCGCATGCAGGTACAGAGGTTGTCGAGGGCGCGCAGACTCAGACGGGCGTGGCGCCCCAGCGCGGCATTGTTGCGGCAGCCACCACCATCGCCGATGCTCAAAAGGACGAGAGCGAACATGGCAACGATACCGAAGCGACTCAGGAGAACGAAGCCGCATCGAACCAGACATAAAGATAAGTTGCGGTGGAATACGGACTAAATGGGCTCATATAGAGCCAAAACAGTCCGTATTTCACCGCAACTGCATAGGGCCGGCAGAAGGGGACGTTCCTGGGTTACCCTACGTACACCACGTTGTTACGGCGTGGTTTTGCCTCGGGAAGCACATCCTCGGCATAGCCCAGGATGCAATTACCTACGCCGCGCAGGCTGCCGTCCGCCGGCAGGCCCCAGCTCGCCAGCAGCTCCAAGCCCTCGGGTGAGTCAAAGGCCTCATGCGCGCGGTGAATCCAGCACGAATCGACACCCAGCGCATAGGCGGCGTTGAGCAGATTGCCCATGGCAAGCGACCCGTCTTCCAGATGTGTGGGCACGCTGCGATCGACGAGCACCACCACAACGGTCTTGGCGCCGTAGAAGGGGTCGCCGTCGCTGCCCATAACCTGGGCGTTGAGCTGCGAGAGGCGCTCGACGGTTGCAGGGTCGGTAACGGCGACAAACGTAACCGGCTGGCGCCCCATGCCGCTCGGTGCATACTGACCAGCCTCGATAATGCGTGCAAGCTTTTCGGCCTCGACGGGACGATCGCTGTATTTGCGGCAGCTGCGGCGGTGGATGAGCGCTTCGATGGTCTCCATGGGTCCTCCAGACGTTGGTTTTAGATGCCCCGTTCTTACCCGTCGAGCTAAAACTGTAATCGCGCGCGAAACCTCAAATAACGCTAGCTACCAATTGGAAAAGTAGGTTTGCATAAAATCGCAGGCAAAATGTGAGAAGCGAGTGAGTTGGTCAAACGTTTTATCCCGTCTACCCTGCGGTTTTTTACCACTTGCCTAAATGACGGACGCATAACCTCTGATAAAGGTTTTACTAAAGGAGTACCAACGTTTATCAATGCGCCATGGTGGCGCCGGGCCAGGAGGTAACATCATGTTCCAGGCTGGAGATGTCGTCGAGACCGACTTCGAAGGATTTCTGAAGCTGCTGCGTTCCAAGACGCGCGCTTTTGTGACGATCGAAGATCACGAGTATTACATCACGCACACCGATGGCTATTGGCGTGTTCAGGATTGCGAGGCCCTCAACGATAAGGGCCACTTTACTGACTGCTCCGAGCTGGTCAACACGGTCTGCGAGGTCGTCGAGCTGCCTTGGATCTGCGGCAAGAGCCTGCACGACAGCTTCTCGGGCGCCACGGTCTATGAGGCCGTCGCCGCCTAGCAGGCAATACATCGCTATTCTCGCGTGACCGCTGGCGCCGCCCCCGCGCCGGCGGTCTTTTTCTGTCGATAGGCCATGAAACCGCGAACATTTGCATCGAGTCTGTTGACGATAGTCAAAACTCGGACTAATCTAGAGACACTAAAATTGGTCAAAACTCGGACAATCGAATGGTGGGATAGATGAATCGTGCGGTTACGCTGGTCGACTTCGACCGGATGCTCAACGGACTCGACCATATCTATTCGGAGTTCTCGCGTGCTTGCGGTCTTTCGGACTGCGCCTATTGGATGCTCGTCGATACCGGAACGGCGGGCGGCAGCATTGCCGTAAGTCGCCTGACGAGCGAATGGTTCTACAGCAAGCAGACCATCAACTCTGCCATTAAAACCTTGACGGCGCGGGGCTTCGCGACATTGGAGTTTGCCGAAGGCAGTCGCAAGAACAAGGTTGTGCGCCTGACCGAGGAGGGCATGCGGTTTGCCGAGCAATATGCACTGCCGGCGCAAGGGGCCGAGCAGCGTGCTTTTGAGACGCTCGAGCCGTGGGAGCAGCGCGAGATTATGCGCTTGATCGGCAAGTTTTCCCAGGCGCTTGGCGACGAGTGCGATGCATTCAAGCAACAAGTGGCGACCACAGGCCAGGCAGAGGATCAACGTGAGGGGGAGTCGTGCGACTCTTAATGAGGTTTATGAAGCCGTACCGTAGGCTCGTTGCGGTGACGCTGCTGGTGCTGCTGATAGACAACATCGGCACCCTGCTGGTGCCCACGATGCTGGCGAACATGGTCAACACCGGCATTACCACGGGCGATGTCGACTACATTTTGCGCAATGGCTTCTACATGCTTATCGCGACCGGCATGGCCAGCGGCGGCGCGGTGCTGGGCTGTTATCTTTCGGCGCGCCTGGCGGCCAACGTGGCCTGCGATATCCGCAATGCCGTCTATGACAAGTCGCTCGAGCTGTCCGCCAGCGATTTTGAGCGCTTTGGCACGGGTTCGATGATCACGCGCTCGCTCAACGACATCAACGTGATTCAGCAGGCGATTCTGCAGACCATTCAGCTGGTACTGCCCGTGCCGTTTTTGGCCGTGGCGGGCATCGTCTTTGCCTGGTTTATCGACCCTGCCATGGGCACGCTTTTGGGCGTGGTGGTCGCAATCGTGCTGGTGGCGGCGGTCTTTACGGTTGCCAATGCGGCACCGATTTTTATGCGCCTGCAGAGTTTTATCGACCGCATGAACGTGGTGCTGCGCGAGAACATCGTGGGCGTGCGCGTCATCCGTGCATTTAACAAGGAGCGCCACGAGGAACAGCGCCTGGACGAGGTGTTTAGCGATTACGCGGCAAACGCCATCAAGGTCAACCACCTGTTTGTGGGACTCGACAGCTCCAGCTTCTTTTTGATGAACATCGCCGAGGTGGCGGTGCTGTGGGTTGGCGGCAACCGCGTGGGCGCCCATGCGATGCAGATCGCGAGCATTTCGGCGGTGCTGGAGTATGCGCTTCTGATTCTGTTCTTTGTAATGATGGCCCAGATGGTGGTGCTGACGCTGCCGCGCGCCGCCGCGTGTCTGAACCGTGCGCAGCAGGTGCTGGAGATTGAGCCGAGCATCGTGGACGGCGACCGTACACTGGGTGACGGGGCGTCTGCCTCCGAGGTCGATGCGGATGCCGTTGCCGTGTTCGACCATATGTCGTTCCGCTTTGACGATGCCGACGAGGACACGCTGTGCGACTTGAACTTTGCCTGCCGCCGCGGGCAGACCACCGCGATCGTGGGTTCGACCGGCTCCGGCAAGTCGACGGTGGCAAAGCTGCTGCTGCGCTTCCACGATGCCACGAAGGGTGCCATTCGCCTGGATGGCGTCGGTCTGCGCGAGCTTTCGCAAGACGAGATCCGCGGGCGCATCGCCTACGTGCCGCAGAAGGCGTGGCTGTTCTCGGGCACCGTGGCGAGCAATTTGCGCTTTGGCAACGAGGACGCGACCGAGGCGGATATGCTTCACGCGCTCGAGGTTGCCCAGAGCATGTTTGTGCTTGGGCAGCCGCAGGGGCTCGATACCCCGGTGGCCCAGGGCGGTACGAACTTCTCGGGCGGTCAGCGCCAGCGTCTGGCGATTGCCCGCGCGCTCATGAAGCGCGCCGACCTGTATATCTTCGACGATAGTTTTTCGGCCCTGGACTTTAAGACCGATACAGCCCTGCGTCATGCGCTGCAGGACGAGACGCGCGATGCCGCGGTGCTCATCATCGCCCAGCGCATCTCGACGATTTTGCATGCCGATCAGATTGTGGTGCTCAAGGACGGCGAGGTCGTGGGCCTGGGTACGCACGGCGAGCTCATGGAGACCTGTGAGGTGTACCGCGCCATCGCGGAGTCGCAGATGAAGGGAGGTGAGTAGTATGACCGAGGAGCTTAAGAAACAGGGCGGCGTTGATGACGCCGCTGTTGCAGGGGCAGTCGAGGAGGCGGCGGCCGCGTCCGAGCTTGACGCTGCCGCCAAGGCCGCGGCCGATCGCGAGGCCCGTCGCCAGGCGCTCTACGAGGAAAATGAGCGCGCCGAGGACGAGCGCGCCCGCGCCGAGGCGGAGCGCATGCGCGACGTGGACGACGAAGACGAGGACGAGACGCCCCGCGATACCTGGGCGACGGTGCGCCGTCTGTGGAACGAGGCCGCCGGAGATCATTGGCGCTTCTATATCGTGTTCGCGAGCATCGTGTTCTACGTCATCTTTAACACTGCTGCGCCGGCGTACAGCGCTCTTGTCATCGACGAACTATGGGAGCGCATACAGGTGGCGTTTGCCAACAACACCACCTTCAGCATTACTTGGGAGAACTGCGGTAGGACCATCTTCGTCTACTTTATGATCTGGACCGCCGCCGGTTCGTTCTATGCGCTGCAAAGCTTTTTGATGTCGAGTGTTGCCGAGCGCCTCAACCTGCGTCTGCGTAACCGCATCGCACAAAAGCTCAGCCGCCTGCCGCTCGCCTACTTTGATGCGCATCGTCCCGGCGAGGTGGTCAGCCGCGCGACCAACGACTTGGACAAGATGTCCGAGAGCATGCAGCGCGGGCTGCTGCAGCTGCTGGTGTCGATCGGTACCGTGTCGGGCGCCATAATCATGATGTTCGTGTATAGCGTTCAGCTCACACTGGTCTTTTTGGGCTTTACGGCTGTGTCGCTGCTGGTGACCAAGGTGGTCTCGGCCCGCACGCATGCCGTGACCGGCGAGCGTCAGGAGTGGGTCTCCAAGATCACGAGTGCGGTCGAGGAGGGCTATTCGGGTCGTTTGGTCATTCGCGCGTTCAACCGCGAGCGCCAGAGCTCTGCAGAGGTGCACGAGGCCTCGGGCGAGCTGGCGCGCGTGAGCACCAAGGCCGACTTTATGATCAACGCCGTTGGCCCTGCGGTTCGCTTTATTGGTCGCCTGGCGCAGATCGTGATCGCTCTTGTGGGCTGCAACATGTTGGTTGCCGGCCAGATGACCGTCGGCGTGTTCCAGGCGTTCTTCCAGTTTATCTACGGGGCGTCCGAGCCCATGACGCAGCTCTCGTTTACCTTCAACTCGTTGCAGAGCGCGCTGGCGAGCGCGGAGCGCGTGTTCGACCTGCTCGATGAGCCCGAGATGGAGGCCGATCCGCTGCCGGGCGAGGCCGCCAAGCTGCCGGGTCGCGTGGAGGGTCGCGTTAGTTTTGAGCATGTGCGCTTTGGCTATACGCCCGACAAGCCGCTTATGCGCGATGTTTCGTTTACCGCTGAGCCGGGTCAGAAGATCGCAGTGGTGGGAACCACGGGCGCGGGCAAGACCACGCTCATCAACCTGCTCATGCGTTTCTACGAGATTGACGGCGGTCGCATCACGCTCGATGGCGTGGACACGAGCCGCATGGACCGCGGCGAGCTGCGCCAGCAGTTTGGCATGGTGCTGCAGGATGCGTGGCTGTTTGATGGCACCATCGCCGAGAACATCGCCTACGGCTGTCCCGAGGCAACGCGCGACGAGATCGTGGCGGCCGCCCGTGCCGCGCAGGTCGACTTCTTTGTGCGCACCATGCCGCAGGGCTACGACACACGCGTGGCCAACGATTCCGAAAGCATCAGCCAGGGCCAGCGTCAGCTGCTGACTATCGCGCGCGTGCTGCTCAACAACCCGGCGATCCTCATTCTGGACGAGGCGACGTCGAGCGTGGATACGCGCACCGAGCTTGCCATCGGCCGTGCCATGGCCGCACTGATGCGTGGGCGCACGAGCTTTGTGATCGCGCATCGCCTGTCGACGATCGTGGATGCCGACCTGATCTTGGTCATGGACCACGGCAACATTATCGAGCAGGGCACGCATAAGGAGCTGCTCGCAGCCGAGGGTGCCTACGCCGACCTCTATCTGAGCCAGTTCGCCTAAGGTGGCAAGGGGGCAGCCTCTTTGTCACATCGAAAAGAAGGCGCGCCGGGGATGAATTCCCTGGTGCGCCTTTTGCGTTGGCGTCGATGTTGACCGCGGCCGTCTACTTCTGGCGCTCGTGCACGAGCTTGGCGACGAGGGCCTTAAGCTCGGCGACCTCTTGCTCGAGCTCCTTGACGCGACGGGCGTTCTCGGTGATGCCCTGACGGTTGAGGGCGCTCTGCTCGGCGGCATCGTCGGGCATGTACTCGCGATGCTGCTTGGCGTCGAAGCTCTCCTCGAACACGCGGCAGCCGTTGCGCTTGATGATGCGCCCGGGCACGCCCACGACGGTGCAGTTGTCGGGCACGTCCTTGACGACGACCGAGTTGCCACCGATCTTGACGTTGTTGCCGATGCGGATGTTGCCGAGCACCTTGGCGCCTGTGCCCACAGTGACGTTATTGCCCAGGGTGGGGTGGCGCTTACCGGTCTCGTTGCCGGTACCGCCGAGCGTGACGCCCTGGTAGAGCACGCAGTTGTCGCCCACAATGGTGGTCTCGCCGATGACGACGCCCATGGCGTGGTCGATAAAGAAGTGCTTGCCAATTTTCGCGGCGGGATGAATCTCGACGCCGGTGATATGACGGGTGAGCTGCGAGAGCACGCGGGCGAGCGAGCGATGGCCGTGCTCCCAGAGCCAGTGCTCGAGCACGTGATTCCACTTGGCGTGAAGACCGGGGTACGAAAGGAAAATGACCAGGCCGTTTTGCGCGGCGGGGTCCTGCGCCTGGACGGTCTTGATGTCCTCGCGAATGGTATTGATAAAGCTCACCGGCCGCCCTCCCTTAGCGCCATGGCAATGCGATTCAATAAAGTATAGCGATTCGCTAGGGATTAGGAAGGACAATCTTGGCGGCATTGCGCAACAGGTGTCAGTTATGCAAACTTGCTGGTAATGGAGTCATGCTTTTGTGGGGTTGCGCACGAGGGGGCGCCGCAACCGTATACTGGTCAACTTGGACGTATCCGCGCCCACAACTGAGAGGTTTTACTTCATGGGTTTCATCAACTTTATCGCCGAGCTGCTTAAGGACCCGCGTACCGCGATCGCCAGCTGGATCGCCGCCGGCCCGCTTATGGCCTACGGCTGCGTGTTTCTGATCATCTTTATCGAGACGGGCGTGGTGTTCTTCCCGTTCCTTCCTGGCGATTCGCTGCTGTTTGCCTCGGGTTTCTTTGCCCACAACGGTGGCTTTAACATCGTGGCCCTGCTGGCCGTCGCATGGGCTGCTGCCATCCTGGGCGACCAGTGCAACTTTATGATCGGCCACTTCTTTGGCCGCAAGATCATCGCTTCGGGCAAGGTCAAGGCCATGACGCCCGAGCGCATTAAAAAGTCCGAGGACTTCTTGGACAAGTGGGGCCACCTGGCCATCTTCCTCGGCCGCTTCTTCCCGTTTATCCGCACCTTTGTGCCCTTCATCGCTGGCATGGGCGGCATGCACTGGCGCAACTTTGTCATCTTTAACGTGCTGGGTGGCATTACCTGGTCGACGGTCTTTACGCTGCTGGGCTACTTCTTTGGCGGCATTCCCTTTGTGCAGGAGCACTTTGAGCTGCTGATTATCGGCATCGTTGCCGTGTCGATCATCCCGACCGTGGTCGGTTTGGTTAAGGCTAAGCTGGGCAAAAAGAACGCGTAGATCGAGCCGGCGCGCAAGCCGTGCAGTTGAGGCCCGTCACCGCTTACGGTGGCGGGCCTTTTTGCTTCGGTCAAATGAAAATACTTTACTTAGTTAAAGAAAAGCGTTTTATCAGACGCGCACGGGGAGTACAATCTCGTGCATGCGAATCGACGTGCCATCGGCTTCGATGCCGTTCGCGTGTCCCGTCCGGCTCTACGCTCCGGGCGTGCGACGTTGCGACGCGGTCGGCCTCGGTCCTTGCGTGCGGGTTCGCGAGTTTGCAACTGTGTATGTAAGGAGCGACATATGACTGTCGAGAAGAAGAATATCGATTGGGGTAGCCTCGGCTTTGGCTACATGAAGACCGATTACAGCTACGAGGCCCATTGGAAGGATGGCGAGTGGGACGAGGGCGGCCTGACTACCGACCACACCCTGCATGTCTCCGAGTGCGGTGGCATCTTCCATTACTGCCAGGAGGTCTTTGAGGGCCTGAAGGCCTACACCGCCGAGGACGGCAGCATCGTCTGCTTCCGTCCCGACATGAACGCCGAGCGTATGTACAACTCTGCGCAGCGCCTCGAGATGCCCCCGTTCCCCAAGGACAAGTTCGTTGAGGCCGTCAAGCAGGTCGTTTCTGCCAACGCCGCCTGGGTTCCGCCCTTCGGTTCCGGCGCAACTCTGTACGTGCGTCCGTTTATGATCGGCTCCGGTGACGTGATCGGCGTGGCTCCCGCTCCTGAGTACACGTTCCGTATTCTCGTGACCCCGGTCGGTCCGTACTTTAAGGGTGGCCTCAAGCCCGTCAAGCTGCGCGTTTCCGAGTATGACCGTGCGGCACCTCACGGCACCGGCAACATCAAGGCCGGCCTGAACTACGCCATGTCCCTCAAGCCCACGATGGAGGCTCATCGCGAGGGCTATGCCGAGAACCTGTATCTCGACTCCGAGTCCCGCACCTATGTCGAGGAGACCGGTGGCGCCAACGTGCTGTTCGTGAAGGAGGACGGCACCCTCGTCGTTCCGCAGTCGCACACCGACTCCATCCTGCCCTCTATCACCCGTCGCTCGCTTGTTCAGGTTGCTCAGGACCTGGGCATGACCGTTGACCAGCGTCCCGTCGAGTGGGCCGAGGTCAAGGCCGGCGCCTTTGTGGAGTGCGGCCTGTGCGGCACCGCTGCCGTCATCTCCCCGGTTGGCGAGATCGACAACAAGGTTTACGGCGCCGACGAGACCGTGACCTTCCCGGCTGGCTACACCGAGATCGGTCCTGTGATGAAGAAGCTCCGCGAGACCCTGACTGGTATCCAGTCCGGTGCTGTCGAGGATAAGCACAACTGGGTTTACACCGTCGCGTAAGCTGTCTTAGCTGTCCGGCCCGAGGGCGACCTTCCTTTCCGGCGCGTCCTCGGACATGAAAGAACCTCCGCTGCGCACTTCGTGCGGCGGGGGTTTTCGTCCTGCGGAGTGCGCCGGAAAGGAAGGTCGCCCTTTTTTGCTTCGCGCCATGTGGGGGCGGTGGCGACGTGCATTTTTGCGAGTATTCTGCAATCGAAGGCCCCTGCATACCGGCCTCGGGCAAAAAATCGGGATTTCTCGATGTTTTCTACGGATGATGGGCGGGGTTATGGGCTGACAGCGTTTGATTTGCAGGGATATTCGCGGTCTTTGGCATTTATCGTGGCGCCCGAAGCTCTTGGTTATGTTGAATACTCCTAAAAATGCACGGCGCCTAGAGGGGGACCTTCGCGAAAAAGGAAACCGCCCCGTCGAAGTATGCATTCGACGGGGCGGTTTATACATATAGCCGATTTAGGATGCGCTGCCAAACTACTAGAACTTGACGGTCGGGGCCTGGCGGGCTGCTTCGGCGGCCTCGAAGCCCTGGCGCTCCTTAAACTGAAAGATGCCGGCAAAGATGACAGCCGGGAACGTCTGAATGGCGTTGTTGTAGCTGAGCACGCAATCGTTGTAGCTCTGGCGTGCGTAGCTAATCTTGTTCTCGGTATCCTCGAGCGATGCCTGCAGCTGCGTAAAGTTGGTGTTTGCCTTAAGATCGGGGTAGGCTTCGGCTACGGCGAAGAGCTGGCGCAGTGCGCCGGTCAGCACGTTGTCGGCTTCCATCTTGGCCTCGGGCGTGGTGGCCTTGACGGCGGTGTTACGCGCGCTGATCACGGCGGAGAGCGTCTCCTGCTCGTGCTTGGCGTAGCCCTTGACGGTCTCGACCAGGTTGGGGATCAGGTCGTTGCGGCGCTGCAGCTGCGTATCGATGTTCTGCCAGGCGTTATCAATGCGGTTACGCTTGGTGACCATGTTGTTGTAGATGCCGGCGATGGCGCAGACAATCACAATGACAACAACGATGCCGATGATGACGGTAATCATGATGTCTCCGTTTCGAATGGCCGCGGCGGCATGCGCCAGCTGCCGTTGGTATAACGCTACTAGTATACCCGCAACGTTTTGCCGTGCCGAACTTTCCGGTAAGCGTTGTGTTTTCGTCGGGGTCGGCACCGGGGCAAAGCGCGCGAGGTACAGGTGTAAGATATGCGACAGATTGACGAGTGTTGTCTTTGCCCTGAGGATGGCGACACCAGTGGACCTTCGCATTAAGAAAACCTACCGCGCCCTGTTCGATGCTTTCACTGAACTTCTCGAGGAGCATCGTTTTGAGGACCTGACGGTTGCCATGCTGTGCGACCGCGCCATGATTCGCCGCACGACGTTCTACAAGCACTTTCGCGACAAGAACGATTACTTTGCCTTTTATATCGATGAGCTCATGTCGGGCTTGCCGCAAAAACAGTCCGATGAGGTCGGCGCGGTATCAGCCGAGGACGTGCGCGCGCTTCGGCACGCGATTTTGGACGATGCCATGGATTTGATTCTGGCGCACGAGCAGCTCATGGATAACATTTTGGCAAGCAGCATGTCGGGCATGTTGACCAACGTTATTTGCGACCGCATTGCCCGCTCCATCCGCGAGCGTGTGATGAACGTGCTTGCCGAGGATGCCCTGGCCCCCGTGTCACTCGAGACGACGTCTGAGTTTGTCGCCGGCGGTATTATTCGACTTTTCACGATATGGTGGGAATCGGGCCACGATCTTGAGCGTCGACCCGAGATGGCCGACGTGGTCGATGCACTGTTTGAGCGGACCATGACACCGGTGCATCACTAAAAGTGGCGGAGAGAGGGGGATTCGAACCCCCGGAACGCTCTCGCGCTCAACGGTTTTCAAGACCGCCGCATTCAACCGCTCTGCCATCTCTCCGTGAGTCGTAATGATAGCATCGTTTTGGATTTGCAACAGGGAAGGCGAACGATGACGAGCACCGGAATCGATGAGAAGTTCATGCGCGAGGCGCTGGCGGAGGCGCGCGCCGCCGCTGCGGTGGGCGAGGTACCGATTGGTGCCGTGGTAGTGCGCGCGGGCGAGATTGTCGCGAGGGCGCATAATCGCCGCGAGCTCGATCAGGATCCTTCGGCTCATGCCGAGTTTTCGGCTCTGTGCGCCGCCGCTCATGCGCTTGGGCGCTGGCGCCTTTCCGATTGCACGGTCTACGTGACGCTCGAGCCCTGCTGTATGTGCGCGGGGCTTATGGTTAACGCGCGCGTGGGGCGTTGCGTGTATGGCGCGACCGATGCCAAGGCGGGTGCGCTGGGCTCGCTATACGACCTCAATGTCGACTCGCGCCTGAACCATCGGTTTAATGTGACCGCCGGCGTGCTGGCGGATGAGTGTCGTGAGGTGTTGAGCGGCTATTTTGCTAGCCTGCGCGGTATCGACGGCGGCGGTTGCGGTTGTGGGGCCGATCTTGAGGCGCATGCCGCTCATGCTGAGGCACTCGCGTGTGCCGAAGATATTGCCGTTGAGGCGGTCGATTTTGGTGCCGCGTGCCGCCGGCCCCGCCGTGTGATGTTGACGATTGATTCCTTTAAGGGTAGCGTTTCGAGCGCGCAGGCAGAGGCGGCTGTTGCCGAAGGCGTGCGCCGCGTGTGGCCCGATGCCGAGGTGTGCATATTGCCGCTGGCAGATGGTGGCGAGGGAACGCTCGACGCCATCGCCGCATGCGGTGGCGAGCTTTCGACCTGCGAGGTTGCAGGCCCCTTGGGCGACCGAGCGTCTGCCCGGATGCTGGTGGACGGCGAGCGCGAGTCGGCTGTTATTGAGATGGCCGAGGCGGCGGGCATCGGGTTTTCGCCCTGTACGGAGTCGGCGGCGTTGGCGGCCACAACCTATGGCGTGGGCGAGCTCATGCTTCGCGCGGTCCGTGCTGGGGCAAAGACTATCTATATTGGCTTGGGCGGTAGTGCCACCAACGATGGTGGCGCCGGCATGCTGCGGGCGCTGGGCGCGCGTGTGGTCGATGACCAGGGCTGCGATATCGCCCCCGGTCTTGCGGGCCTTGAACACGTGGCGAGTATCGATTTGGTACCGGCGCTTCGGGCGCTGAATGGCGCGCGTGTCGTGGTGCTTTCCGATGTAGAGAATCCGCTCGTGGGACGCCGAGGCGCCCTAGCGGTGTTCGGTGGACAGAAGGGTCTGCCGACGGGGGATGCCGAGACCCTGGGCAAGTACGACAGCTGGATGGTCGGTTACGGCCGCCTGCTCGATGCGGCGATTACCGGGGCGCGGGCTCAGGGGTTGTTGCGCGTGCCCGAGGGTGCACGGACATTTGGTTCGGTGCTCGGCGTGCCCGGCGCGGGCGCGGCGGGTGGCTTGGGTGCCGCGCTGCTGGCGCTCGGCGCCGAGTTGCGCTCGGGTGTGGAGACGGTGCTCGATCTGATTGGGTTTGACGAGCGCGTGCGCGATGTCGACCTGGTCATAACGGGCGAGGGCAATATGGACGAGCAATCCGCCGCCGGTAAGGCACCGGTGGGCGTGGCCCGTCGTGCGAAGCGATATGGCAAGCCGGTGGTCGCCGTCGTGGGCGGTCGCGCCGTCAACCTGGACACGGTGTATGAGCGGGGTATTGACTTGGTTTTGCCGATTTGCCGCAAGCCCATGCCTCTCGACCAGGCGCTCGGTGCGCAAGAAGCCACAACCAACCTCATCTGCGTTGGCGAAGCAGCCGCTCGATCCTACGACCTTGGCCGTATCTAAAACCTATCTCTTTATAAGTTGCGGTGGATTAGTTCCTGTTTGGCGGCTCAGACAGCAAAAACAGGAACTATTCCACCGCAACTTCGAGAATGGCCATTCGAGGTTGGCCGCCTTGTGCCTTGGGTCGGACCGTTCGCCACGAAATGCGACCATCTACTACGTTAAACCGGCCACCCTCGACCATTCCGGAATTTGCAAAAACAAAACCGACGCTCCTATAAGTTGTCAATAGGCAGTTTGCGGGAGCGCTCCCTCCAATTCGCACAGGAGCTCGTAATACCTCCTCTCCAGTTTCGTCGACCGCCGTCTCCCATGTTCCAGGTGACCGAGTGAGG
>DBGEDL010000072.1:0-15759 GCA_048375035.1 Collinsella sp. | reverse complement strand
CCATTGGAACACGCGGCGCAGGCAGGTAAGATTGAAGGGCCTGACGCCGGAGGAGTTCCGGAACCAGGCCCTTGCGGCGTAGTCGCTATTTATTCAGTCCAAGTTTCGGGGCGCAGTTCACAGGCACCTTTGTGGTGGTTTGAGGGCTACAGTCCAAAGAAGCCGAGAATCTGGTCGCGGCTAACGGGCTTGTAGTTGTTGGCATCGAGGCCAACGTCGTAGCGAAAGATAGGGCGCTCGCGATCGCGATTGCGCGCGTTGGTGCGGTCTCCCCTGCTGTGAATGTGCCCGTGCAGCATGATGGCGCCGCGCGCCTTGCCATTCCAGCTGAGCATGGGGTAATGGCTCATTACCAGGCGATGGCCCTTAGCGTAACCGGGGGCGACCTCCAGATAATCGCGCACCTCATCCCAAATGTGCGGCGCGTCCGGATCTCCCCAATCGCCATCATGGTTACCACGGATGAGCGTCACGTTCTGGCATTCGATGCGCTCGCGCAGGCGCGCTGCCTCCGCCATGGGCAAACGATACGTAAAGTCTCCCAGGATATAGAGGCGGTCGTCCACAGCCACGCACTCATTGATGGCATCGATGACCTTGCGGTTCATCTCCTCGACCGAATCAAACGGTCGATCCATGTCGTGCAAGATATTCGTATCGCCCAGGTGCAGGTCGGCGGTAAACCACATCATCGTCTATGCCCTCATTTCGCAACGCGTCAAACTCTTGCTAAGTATACAGACACAGCGATGCGGCGGTTAGCCAAAGAGCCCGCCGGACAGTCCACGGCGGCGCTTGTCCTGCTTTTTCGAAGCGTCGCCCTGGGTTTTCTTGTCCTGCCGCTTCTTACGATCCTGCTCCAGCTCATCATCGTCGAGCAGCATATCCCACTCAAACGGATCATCTGTCAAATCGAACAGGTCATCGTCATCAAACACGTGCGCCTCCATTACCGATTAGCGAGCATCCACAACATAGTTGAGAAGTCTACGGGCCCGTGCGGACACAAATTCATCCCGTCCGCGTCTTTCAATCGCTTGCCGCAACGCTTGCGCGGCGGAACGCTTACAGCTAAGATAGGGACACGGATGGCACCCGTGGCTGCGGGTCTTGCCAACTCCGATACACGTTTTCATCGTGAGAAGTGGCCGTCTTCGCTTACGCGGGGGCGGCTATTTCATTCGGCCGATAAACAGGCCGAGTTCGATAGCCGCGATCAACAACGCCAATAACGAAATAACATCGCTTACGTTCATACCAAATCCCTTCTAAAGGGAGTTGGCCCATCCGTGCTCCATAGCAGTAGTCTAACGCAAAATGCGGGCAATAGGAACATCTGTTCGTATTGCCCGCACCCTTTTCTAATGCACAAACATGCGCACGAACTTATGCTTCCAGTTTGCATAAGGAGCGTAACGGAATGGCACGTCCAGCCACGTTGCCTTGTTCACGATGCTCTTCTTATGGCTAAACGTATCGAAGCTCTCGCGGCCATGGTACTGCCCCATACCGCTCGCTCCCATGCCGCCAAAGCCCATATGGCTCGTAGCCAAGTGCATGATCGTGTCGTTGACACAGCCGCCGCCAAAGGGCACGTAGCGCACAAAGCGCTGCTGGACCTCGCGGTCCTGGCTAAAGATATACAGGGCCAGCGGCGTCGGACGATCCGTAATAAACGTCTCGGCCTCGTCTAGGCTCTCAAACGTCAGCACCGGCAGGATGGGGCCGAAAATCTCTTCCTGCATCACAGCATCCTCAGGCGCCACGCCGTCTAGGATCGTCGGCTCAATCTTGAGCGACGACTCGCGCGCCGTGCCTCCCAGCACAACCTTATCGGGGTCGATCAGCCCGAGCACGCGCGCGAAATGCTTGGCGTTGACAATATGACCGCAGTCCTCGTTGTCGAGCGGGTGCTCGCCAAACATGCGACGGACCTCCTCCTTGATGAGGCCCAGCAACTCGTCGTGCACGCGCGTATCGACCAGCAGGTAGTCGGGCGCCACGCAGGTCTGCCCCACGTTGAGCCATTTACCAAAGGCGATACGCCGTGCCGCGACCTTCAAGTTTGCCGTCGCATCCACGATGCAGGGACTCTTTCCGCCCAGCTCAAGCGTCACGGGCGTAAGGTTTTTACTTGCGCGCTCCATGACGAGCTTGCCGACCGGAACGCTTCCGGTAAAGAAGATTTTGTCCCAGCATTCATCGAGCAGCGCCTCGTTCTCGGCACGCCCGCCTTCGACGACCGTTACCAGGCGCGGATCAAATGCTTCCTCGCAAATCTGCCTGAGCACCGCGCTCGAAGCCGGCGCATAGGCACTCGGCTTGATGACCACGGTGTTACCCGCGGCAAGGGCGCCGGCGAGCGGCTCGAGTGTTAGCAAAAACGGGTAGTTCCACGGAGCCATAATGAGCGTGACGCCATAGGGCACGGCTTGCGTTTTGCACACACTAATGGCATTGGCGAGGTCGCAGGGGCGCAGGCGCGGGCGGCTCCATCGGGCCATATGCGCAATCTGATGGCGAATCTCGGAAAGCGACGTGCCGATCTCGCACATATATGCCTCGTCATGCGACTTACCCAAATCGGTCTTGAGCGCATGGGCAATATCGGCCTCGTGCGCCCGCACCGCATCGCGTAAACTCACGAGCGCACGACGTCGAGCATCGACATCAAACGTAGCGTGCATCTTAAAGTAGGCGCGCTGCTCGCCGACGATGCGCGCAATTTCCTCGGTGTTCATGGACCCTCCTAGTTCTCGTCCTCAAACATACCACCTGCAACAACTTCGTACATATGCTCGAGCTCCAGGCGGTCCATTAAAAGAGGAACGGGATACAGGGGATTGGCCTCGGCATCGGCATGGGCCGCCATTTGCGGAATATCGGAGCGGCGAATACCCGAGACATATTTGGGGATTCCCAGGGCCTCGTTCATGCGGTCGACCCAATCGATAAAGGCCTCGGCCGCAAGACTGTCCTGCGCGGTAGCCGGCGCAATGCCCGCCATGCGAGCAAGATCGGCAAGCTTGGGGGCGGCGGCGTCACCATAAGCGCGAAGCATGTGCGGCAGGATGATCGCGTTGGCTAAACCGTGCGGAATTCCGTATCGGCCGCCCAGACTGTGCGCGATGGCATGCACATATCCGACATAGGAGCGGGTAAACGCAACGCCTGCCTTATACGCCGCCGAAAGCATATTGCGGCGCGCACGCATGTCGTCGCCATGCTCATAGGCCTCGAGCAAATTGTCGCGGATGAGCTGGACCGCCTGACGCGCCATCTTGCGCGTGTAGGGCGTGGTGCTACGGCCGATAAAGGCCTCGACAGCATGCGTCAGGGCATCCATACCCGTCTGCCCCGTGATGGACGCCGGCAACCCGCGCGTAAACTCGGGGTCGTGGACTGCAAAACGCGGGATGAGCACAGAGTCGTTAATGGGGTATTTATAGTGCGTCTCGTTATCGGTGATAACCGCCGCGAGCGTGACTTCGCTTCCCGTACCGGCGGTGGTGGGAACCGCAATAAGCAGCGGCAGGATACGATGAACGCGCAACAGGCCGCGCATCTTGTTGATGGGCTTGTTTGGTTGCGCAATGCGCGCCCCCACACCCTTGGCGCAGTCCATGGCCGAACCGCCACCAAAGCCGATAATGGCCCGGCAGTCGTTCTCGCGATACAGCGCCGCCGCTTCCTCCACGTTTGAGACCGTGGGGTTCGCACGCGTTTCGGCATAGACCGTAACGCCAATCCCCTGAGCCGTAAGCGCACGCTCGAGTGATGCCGTGAGCCCCAAACGTGCAATACCAGGGTCTGTCACGATAAGGACCTTCTGGATCGAGCGCTTTTGAAGCACCGCGGGCACATCCTCGGCATGCTCCAAAATGCGCGGCTCGGTATAGGGCAGGATCGGCAATGCAATGCGAAAAACCGTCTGATATGTTCGGCACCAGGCACGACGGGCTAGATGCATAAAGGAAACTCCTATATTTGTTAATAGGTCAACATTTGCTCGACCGATTGTACTCAGCGGCGGTCAAAGACGGCTTGCCAATCGTTAATCAATCAACATCTTCATATCTCAAAATTGTTTTATTAAAAATCATTCCTAATAGGCTTCACATTTGGTTGCATTTATGGATAATAGAACTCGTCAAGACGCACGTCCGGAGAGGGCCCTTACGGGACCGGACGAGCGCACAATCGCCATCGATCGAAAGGATCGAATCATGAAGTTTGTTTGCCCCGTTTGCGGTTATGTGGAAGAGTTCGACGGCGACCAGCTGCCCGAGGACTTCAAGTGCCCCCAGTGCGGCGTTCCCGGTTCTCGTTTCCTGAAGCAGGAGGAGGGCCAGCTCGAGTGGGCCGCCGAGCACGTCGTGGGCGTCGCCAAGATGGAAGGCGTCTCCGAGGACATCGTTGCCGACCTTCGCGCCAACTTTGAGGGCGAGTGCTCCGAGGTCGGTATGTACCTGGCCATGGCTCGCGTCGCTCATCGCGAGGGCTACCCCGAGATCGGCCTGTACTGGGAGAAGGCTGCCCACGAGGAGGCCGAGCACGCCGCCAAGTTCGCTGAGCTCCTGGGCGAGGTCGTGACCGACTCCACCAAGAAGAACCTCGAGATGCGCGTTGAGGCCGAGAACGGCGCCACCGCCGGCAAGACTGATCTTGCCAAGCGCGCCAAGGCCGCTGGTCTCGATGCCATCCACGACACCGTGCACGAGATGGCTCGCGACGAGGCTCGCCACGGCAAGGCTTTCGCCGGCCTGCTCAAGCGCTACTTTGGCTAAGCCAAACGACTGAGAGACAATCTCTAGTTCGATGAGGCCCGGACCGTATTGGTTCGGGCCTTTTTCGTGGCTTTATTGCAGCTGCTTTTGTAGGGCATCGAGCACTTGAGGGCTCAGGTCGTCGTATTGGATGAGGACGCGGCGCGTAGTCCTCTGAATCGTCGTCTGATCGTTTGCCCATAGGCAATCGTCAATGTTGACGTAAGGGATGCCGACATCGGCGATAGCACGAATGAGACCATCCCCCACCTTGTCGCTTGCCGGCGCCAAAACGCAGTAAAGACCCGCATCCGCATGCTCAATCGACACCTCTCCTGCCGGAAATACCTTCCGTACAAGTGCCACTAGGCCATCACGCGCCTCACGAGCACGAACGCGCACGCGGTTCACATGTCGCTCGTAATCACCCGATTCGAGCAAGCGCGCCAACGCGACCTGATCTACGGAGCTGACCGATGAGGCATAAAAACCCAGCTCGCGCCTAAATCGTTCCATGAGCTCATCGGGAAGGACCATGTAAGCCAAGCGCAGAGCCGATGACAGGCTCTTAGAAAAAGTGTTGGTGTAGATGACCGATTGGGCGGCATCAATCGATGCAAGCGCAGGGATCGGCTTGCCAGCAAGGCGAAACTCGCAATCGAAATCGTCCTCAATGAGATATCGACCCGGCCGCTCGGCAGCCCAGCTCAGCAGTGCGTAGCGACGTGCGATGCTCGTCACCAGGCCAGTCGGATACTGATGGGACGGCATGAGGTGAAGGACGTCCGCCCCGGCATCGAGCAGCTCGCCCAAGTTAACTCCCTCACCATCCAGCGGAATATGCCGCACTTCGCAGCCCATGGCCTGATAGATGCGCGTCAGACGCAAGTAGCCCGGGTCCTCGACGGCGTATGTCTTGTCCGCGCCAAGCAGCTGAACCAGCATCGTGTCAAGCAGCTGAGCGCCCGCACCGATGACGATGTTGTCGGGATTGACATTCATGCCCCTCGTCCCGCGAAGATGATGTGCAATTGCGCACCGCAGCCGCGCGGTACCTTGCGCGGGGGCGGGCGAGAAGATTTCGCGCTCATCTTCGGACGTCAACGTCGCCCGCAGAGCACTTTGCCAGAGGCGTGCGGCTTCCAAGGCGGAGGGAGAGAGCGGAGCGAATTGCTCAGGTTGCCCATAGGAGTCATGAACGCCAAAACTCGCAGAAGCAGTATCTCGATCGGCATCCTCCGCAGCCGAAGCCAGGACCGGGGCATCCGGAAGCTCGCAAGCGTAATAGCCGCGGCGAGGCTTTGAGCAAATATAGCCCTCGGCGACCAACTGGCTATATGCATTCTCGATTGTAATGACACTGATTCCCAGATGACTGGCAAAGGCGCGCTTGGAGGGCAGATGCTCTCCCGCCGCAATGCGCCCGGCAACGATATCATCTCGAATTTGCTGGTAAACATACTCATAGAGCGATGCTTCGCCGCGTTGTTCCAAATTGTAGTCAAGCATGAGTTAGTCACCTGACCTTATCGCATCATTCAATCTGGTATTAGTCTGAGCTTATTATTATCTCTAAAACTGATTATTCCGCTATACCCAGCTCCCCTGTAGGATGTTCCGTCAAGCAATGCACATGCCAACCAAGGGAGCAACCATGGCAGAACAGACCAGCAAGGCCGATCGCGTCAAACTCAACCGCGAGCTCGCGCAGATGCTCAAGGGCGGCGTCATCATGGACGTCACCACGCCCGAGCAGGCACGCATCGCCGAGGAGGCAGGCGCCTGCGCCGTCATGGCCCTCGAGCGCATCCCGGCCGACATCCGCGCCGCCGGCGGCGTGTCGCGCATGAGTGACCCCAAGATGATCAAGGGCATTCAGGAGGCCGTCTCCATCCCCGTTATGGCCAAGTGCCGCATCGGCCATATCGTCGAGGCCCAGGTCCTGCAGGCCATCGAGATCGACTACATCGATGAGTCCGAGGTTCTCTCCCCCGCCGATGATGTCTATCACTTCGACAAGACCCAGTTTGACGTGCCGTTTGTCTGCGGCGCCCGCGATCTGGGCGAGGCGTTGCGCCGTGTTGCCGAGGGCGCCACGATGATTCGCACCAAGGGCGAGCCGGGCACGGGCGACGTCGTTCAGGCCGTGCGCCATATGCGCAAGATCCAAAAGCAGATCCGCGACGTTGTTGCTCTGCGCGACGACGAGCTCTTTGAGGCAGCCAAGCAGCTGCAGGTTCCGGTCGAGCTGGTGCGCGGGGTCCATGCCACGGGCAAGCTCCCCGTCGTAAACTTTGCCGCCGGCGGAGTCGCGACCCCCGCCGACGCCGCGCTGATGATGCAGCTGGGCGCCGAGGGCGTCTTTGTTGGCTCGGGCATCTTTAAGAGCGGCGACCCCGCCAAGCGCGCCGCCGCCATCGTCAAGGCCGTGGCAAACTTCACCGACGCCAAGCTCATCGCCGAGCTTTCGGAGGACCTGGGCGAGGCCATGGTGGGCATCAACGCCGACGAAATCGAGATCATCATGGAGGAGCGCGGGCGCTAGTCCAGCAGAAAGGATCGCACATGAGCGATTATGCAGACCAAACGGTCGCCGTGCTGGCGGTCCAGGGCGCTTTTGCCGAGCACGAGGCAAGACTGTCCGAGCTGGGCGCACGTTGTATCGAGCTGAGGCAGGCGGCCGATTTGCAGCAGAACTTTGACCGCCTGGTCCTCCCCGGCGGCGAGTCCACCGTTCAGGGCAAGTTACTTGCCGAGCTTGGTATGCTCGATGAGCTTCGCACCCGCATTGTTGAGGGCATGCCCGTCCTGGGCACCTGCGCCGGCTTGATTCTGTTGGCGCGCGATCTTGCCGCCCATGACGATAAGGGCACGCCGCGTTTGGCAACCATGGATGTGCTCGTTGAGCGCAATGCTTACGGCAGACAGCTCGGCAGCTTTCGCACCAAGGGGCAGATAGCCGGCATCGACGGCGAGGTACCGCTGACGTTTATCCGCGCGCCCCGCATCGTCGAGGTCCACGGCGACGCCAAGGCCTTAGCCGAAGTCGACGGGCGTATCATTGCCGCCCGCCAGGGCAACCAACTGGGCGTTACCTTCCACCCCGAACTCGACGAAGACACCCGCCTCCACGAACTGTTCCTGCAAATGTAGACAGATAAAACGAGCGTGGATTTTCGGACACTTACAAATTGAGAGTGGATAATCTCCCACTTTGAGCCAACATTCAGGCCAAAATCGGGAGATTATCCACTCTCATTCTGACTAGTCATTTAAGAACGTCCAACGGCTACTTTGGACCACGAAGGCGCCACAGGTAGAGGACGGACAGCGAGCGCCCGCCAGAGCGAACAAATTGGCATGAAAAGAGGACGGCATAGACCTTCTGGTCATGCCGTCCTCTTTGAATGACAAGTTGTCGCTCTGGTGGGCGCGCAGCGTCGAGCCGTTACGCGGTTTGGTAAAACCGCGTAACTAACTAGAAACGGTTACCGCGGAAGCCGCCACCGTTGCGGCCGCCACGGTCGCCACCGCGACCGCCGCGGTCGTTGCCACGGTTGCCGCCGAAGCCGCCACGGTTGCCGCCGCGGTCGCCATAGCCACCACGGTTGCCACCAAAGCCGCCGCGACCGCCACGGTCGCCGCCACGGTCACCAAAGCCGCCGCGGCCACCGCGATCGCCACCGCGGCCGCCACGGTCACCGCCACGGCCGCCGCGGTCACCAAAGCCGCCACGGCCGCCGCGATCGCCACCGCGGCCACCGCGATCGTCACGACCGCCGCGAGGACCGCGGTCCTCGTCCAGGCCCATGGCGACGAGCGGAGCGATAACCTTATCGAGAGCGGCCATCAGCTCGGTGGCCCCCTCATAAGAAAGCTCGGGCAGGAGCTTCTCCTTCTTGTTGGCAAGCTCGACCAGGCCCTCAGCGGCATCCTCGGCAGCGAAGACGACGATCTTGCGCATATCGCCCTCGGCGTCGTCGATGCGGCCGACCAGATCGGCAGCCTCGGCCTCGGCCATCAGGCCATCGAGCTCACGAAGGCGCATGCCCAGCAGGTCGGACATTTCCTTCTGCTCCATCTTGGGCTTGAGGTCAAGAAGCTTGATGGCGCGCTCGATGTTCGCCATGCGCTCGGCCTTGGCCTCCTCCTCCTTGGAAATAGCAAAGCGACGGCTACGCAGCAGGCGGGCGGCCTTCTGCATCTTGTCCATCAGCTCTTCGTCATCGTAATCAACGGCGGCCTCGACAACCTCGGCCTCCTCCTCGGCGGAAACCTCGTCAGCAGCCTCAACCTCGGCAGCTTCGGTCTCCACGGTCTCGACTGCCTCAGCCTCGGCAGCCATGGTCTCGTTCTCGGTCTCGTTCATGATCTCTTCGTTCTCAGACATGAGACTCCTTCTTGGCCCTCTCGGGCATCATCGCCCCATTCGCGGGGCCCGTCGCGCACTCTTTGCGCTTTAAACATTCATGCCTCTCGGCAAAACGTCCATTAGTTTATGGTGTCGCCCGCTAATCTAGCTGCAGAATCTATGTGCACACATTAATGCGACATGTGCGACTCGCGACGAGCGTACACCAGCGACGCCACGAACCCGACCACGGCAATTACAGCCGCCACACGCACGGCCGCCGCAAATCCAATCGCCTGGGCAACGTCGGTCGCAACGCCAGCGGCGCCGGCAGTCGCCGCAGAACTCGAGAGCAGGCCGATAAACAGCGACGGGCCAAACGATGCGGCAATCATGTTCCACGTGTTGAGCAATGCCGTTCCGTGAGGATGCTCAGCGCCAGGCAGCGTCTCCAAGCCGGCCGTTTGCGAGGGGCTCAGCACCAAACCGACTCCGGCATACACCACAACGGTCAGCGCCACGACGACGCCGATGTTCATGCTTACCGCCGTCACCGAGATGGCAGTCTGCCCCACGGCAATCAGGGCAAAGCCGACCGGCAGCAGCGGCCATGCGCCATGGGCGTCCATCACGCGTCCGCCCACAATCGAGGTCACGGCGTTGCAGGCAATTGCTGGCAAAATGAGCAAGCCCGCAACAAGTGCGGTCATGCCGTATGCGCCCTCAAAATAGAGCGGCAACAAAACGCTCATCGAGAACGTCGTCATCATCGATACCACCACAAGCAAGCACGCAGGCCAAAAACGAACACTCGCCATGGGACGCACGTTAAGCACCGGATGTTCGAGCTTAAGCTGACGGGCCGCAAACAGGCCGAGCAGCACAACGGCGGCGAAGAGCGTCACGGTACCGCCAACCAGATTGGTCGAGAACTCGCCTACGGAATACACAAATGCCGTAATACCGGCAGCGAGCAAAACAACCGACAGACTATCAAGCGTGGTGTTCGAGCGCTCTCCGACATTCTGAACATGCTTTACGCCCGCCGCAGCGACCACAATGCCGCCCACCAGCGGCACTACGAACACCACCCTCCAGCCAAACAACGTGCACATAAGACCGCTGATCACGGGTCCAAACGCCGGCCCCAGCGTAATGCAGGCGCCGCCCAGGCTCAGATACAGACCGAGCTTCTCGCGCGGGGCACAAGACAGCACCACGTTCATCATGAGCGGGAACAAGATGCTCGATCCCGCAGCCTGCAAAATACGGCTTGGCAGCAAAACGCTAAACGACGGAGCGACCAGGCACAGGACTTCGCCGGCGACCATGCATCCGCATGCGAAAAACAGCAGCTTGCGCGTCGAGAAACGACCGGACAGGAAGGCCATGATAGCCGTAAAGATCGACGTCACGATCATGTAGCCCGAAACGAGCCACTGCGCCGTGGTGGCACTCACCGAAAAGGCCGCCATAATGTCGTGCAGCGCCACGTTAATGATGTTCTCGTTAAACGCGGCAACAAAGGCTGCGATATACATTACGGCGAGAAGCGCCGCAGTGGCCGATGGCGTTACTTGAACTTGTTGCTGAGATTTGCTCCCCATGCATTTCCTTCCTCTTGGAACGACAGTCGCATCGCCCCAGAGGAACAGTCCAGGGCGAAAAATGAGCCCTAGACTTACGCCAGACGCCGTACACGACGAGTCTGGCAACATGGTCCAACGTCGAAAGATTGTAACGCGGACGCACAGCTTTCCTTCCGCGCTATTATTAAAAGTCCACGAAAGCATGAGACATGAGGAGCCCGCCATGATTAAGCCCATCATGAAATCCGAGTTCTTTTTGCGCCTGCCTTCCGAAGACGCGGGGCCCGACGATGCCGCGACCGGGCAGGATCTCCTGGATACGCTCCACGAGCATGAGCACGAGTGCGTGGGCCTCGCCGCCAACATGATCGGCGTGCGCAAACGCATCATCTGCGTAAAAGACGGCAACAAGACGCTCCTGATGTACAACCCTCAAATTCTTGAGCAGGCCAATGCCTATCAGACAAGCGAAGGATGCCTCTCGCTAATCGGCGAGCGTCCCTGTACCCGCTATCGCCGCATTAAGGTTGAGTATTTGGACGAGAACTTTATCCACCGCATCAAAAACTTCTCGGGCTACACCGCCGAGATCATCCAACACGAAATCGACCACTGCAACGGCGTCGTGATCTAGTTCCGCCGTTCTACCGAACGGCGGACCACTTGACGCTGCGCGAGCCGCATTCACGCCAATCTGACGTTCAATTTCGAGGGCGCGACCAGAAGGTCAGCGCCCTCTCATTTCACGTCACCTTGGCGCAAATGCGGCTCGCTCGCTGTCGTATGTCTATCCTGCGACGCCTCGATTCTTGCGGCGGCAGATACCTAATCCCCTACGCTTGGCGGTAATGATCGAAGAAGTCGGCGAGGTCTTCGAGCGACTCTTTAAGCACTTCCATGCGCGGCAGGTACACGATGCGGAAGTGATCAGGCTCGGCCCAGTTAAAGCCGCCGCCGCGCGTAATCAGGATCTTCTTCTCGTGCAACAGGTCAAGGGCGAATTGCTCGTCATCGGTGATGTTGAACTTTTTAACATCCATCTTGGGGAAGATGTAGAACGCCGCACGCGGCTTAACCACCGAGATGCCGTCAATCTTGCTGAGCGCCTCATACACAAAGTTGCGCTGCTCGTAGACACGACCGCCGGGGCGGATGTAGTCGTTAACGGACTGATGGCCACCGAGTGCCGTCTGAACGATCGACTGAGCCGGCACGTTGGAGCACAGGCGCATGTTGGAGAGCATGTTGATGCCCATGATGAAGTCGCTCATGCAGCGCTGGTTGCCCGAAAGCACCATCCAGCCAATACGATAGCCCGCGATCATGTGCGACTTGGAAAGGCCGCTAAAGGTAACGCAGGGCAGGTCGGGAGCGAGCGAGGCAATCGAGACGTGCTCATAGCCGTCCATGCACAGGCGGTCGTAGATCTCGTCGGCAAAAATCATGAGCTGGTGCCTGCGCGCAATCTCGACGATGCCCTCGAGCACCTCGCGCGGGTAAACGGAGCCCGTGGGGTTGTTGGGGTTGATGATGACGAGGGCTTTGGTCGCGCTCGTAATCTTGGACTCCATATCCTCCAGGTCGGGATACCAATCCGCCTGCTCATCGCACAGGTAGTGCACAGGATGGCCGCCGGCAAGGGTCGCGCACGCCGTCCACAGCGGGTAGTCGGGGCTGGGGATCAGAATCTCATCGCCGTTGTCGAGCAGCGCGTTCATCGAAAGCTGAATGAGCTCGGACACGCCGTTTCCCGTGTAGATGTGCTCCATCTGAACGTTGGGCAGGCCCTTGATCTGCGAGTACTGCATGATTGCCTTGCGCGCGGAGAACAGGCCACGCGAGTTGGAATAGCCTTCGCAGTCGGGCAGCTGCTGGCGCATGTCCTTGATGACCTCGTCGGGCGTGCGGAAACCGAAGGGCGCCGGGTTGCCGATATTGAGCTTGAGGATGCGCTCGCCCTCGTCCTCCATACGGGCAGCCTCGTCGACGACGGGACCGCGCACGTCATACAGGACGTTATCAAGCTTGGTGGATTTAGAAAAAGTACGCATGATGGCGCTCCTTGGAATTTGAGCTGAGGGACTAGGTTCGGATTTGGCAACTTTACAGGACGGAGGGGTCTCACCTTGGTCGGCGTCACCGGCGAGCAGCCAGGTAGCATCGACCTCCAAAATGCGGGCGAGCAGCTCTGCCACATCGCGCCGCGGAATCGTCTTGCCGCTCACATATTGGCTCATCTGACTCTTGCCGAGTTTTTTGCCGAGCATCTCCGATGCGCGGATTACGTCCGACTGGCGAACGTCGCGATCGGACATAGCCTGTCGCAGGCGATCGCTAAACGTCTCTTGGGCCACTAGAACCTCCTTGCTGGCAAAGTTCAATTTATAGAACACGAATTGAACCTGAGTTCAATTTAGGCAGCAGTATAGCGCGGCGCATTATCCGGAAGTTCAATTTCATAAGAAAATATACCGGACTCCGAGATTTGCCCAAAGCGGACAAAGACGTGTACACGTTTAGAGATATTCAAGGAAACGAGCCGCCGCAAGCGAAACGTCGGCGGTGCGGTATATCGCGTTGATCTGCCGATGAGGATGTCCCTCGAGCGGGCGCACGGCAACATCGAACTGGCAGCGGCGCAAGATGAGCGCCGGAAGAATGCTCACGCCCAGGCCGTCCTCGACCATAGCCATAATCGCATAATCATCCCAGGTCGACAGCTTAGAGCGCACCGCCAGACCCGCGCGACGAAACAGCGGCGTAATCTCGTCGTCGCTACCGCGTTCCAGCAGAATAAACTGCTCGTTGGCCAAATCGGCAAGAGAGACGACCTCCGCCGCGGCAAGCGAGGAGTCCGCTGGCACCACGGCCATCAGCTCGTCTTGCACCAACGGCCGCGACGCCATGCCGGCGCCGCGTGGTTCGCGCGGAATAAAGCCCAGGTCGCAGCGGCCTTCCGCCACCCATTGCTCAATCTCGGAGTAATCACCCATCAGCAGCTCGTAATCGATGTCCGGGTGATCGGCGCGAAAGTGCGCAATCACCGGCGGCAGCACGTGGGTCGCCACACTCGAAAACGTACCGATGCAGATTTTGCCGCGCATGAGCCCACGCATCTCATCCACCCGTCGCTGCAAGCGAGTGAATTCCTCACAGAGCGCCTCGACCGCCGGCATAACTTGCCGCCCGTCGGCAGAAAGCACTACGCCCTCGCGGCTTCTATCGAGAACTTTAAAGCCCCAGTCGGCCTCAAGATCGGCCACCATACGGCTCACGCCCGACTGCGAATAGCTCAGCCGCTCGGCGGCGCGCGTAAAACTGCCGGCGCGCACGGTCTCGAGCAGCACCCGCATCTTTTGAACATTCGTTTCCACGGCAACCCTCCACCTATGCATGAGCTTTTGTCATGCTATCCATGCATTATATTCGCTTTTCTTCTAAAGCCAGTTCACCCATAGTGAACATGCTCGGATATAGAGGGGATGTCAGCGTATGAACAACGGACTGTTTACGTACTTAGCAGCATTGCTGTTGTTTGGCTCCAACGGCATCATCGCCGCCGCCATCGCGCTCCCGAGCTCCGATATCGTGCTCCTGCGCACGTTTTTGGGCGCGCTCTCGCTTGTCACCATCCTCGCCATCACCCAACGCCATAAGTTGCAGGCGCCATCTCGCCCCCGCGAAGCCGCAGCCCTCCTCCTCTCGGGAGCCGCGCTGGGCGCCAGCTGGATTTTTCTGTTCCGAGCCTACCAGACGATCGGCGTCGGCGTTTCCTCGCTGCTGTACTACTGCGGCCCCATCATCGTCATGGCCCTCTCCCCGCTCATCTTTGGCGAAAAACTGACCGGCGGCAAAATCGCCGGGTTTATCGCCGTCGCCTGCGGCGCTTTTCTCATTGCAGCGCAAGGTCTAGGCGGCAATATGCCCATTGCGGGTATCGCCTGCGGCATCGCCTCGGCATTTTGCTATGCGCTGATGGTCATCGCCAGCAAGGGTGCGCCACACATCGAAGGCCTC
Organism: Collinsella sp.; assembly: GCA_048375035.1. Lineage (GTDB taxonomy): Bacteria > Actinomycetota > Coriobacteriia > Coriobacteriales > Coriobacteriaceae > Collinsella. The sequence goes on along the minus strand of DBGEDL010000072.1, from coordinate 1,036 downwards.
GAAAACTCCACGCTCCAGGTGAGCGCCGCCTTTGTGACCGCGCTGGTCCTCACGCTCATCACGCAGGGCGCCCCCTCATTCCTGTCCGTCGGCGTCGCCGCCAGTATTGATTGGCGCGCCGTCGTCATGCTCGGCGTCGTCAACACCGGCATTGGCTGCCTGCTCTACTTTAGTGCTGTCGCTAAGCTGCCCGTCCAGACTGTCGCGGTCGTCGGCTACCTCGAGCCGCTTTCGGCCGTCGTGTTCTCGGCCGTCCTTTTAGGCGAAGCCATAACGCCGGTCCGTCTGATGGGTGCCGCACTTATCATCGGCGGCGCGATCTTTTGCGAACTCGCCGGCAAACGCGCAGGTGCCAAGACCGGCATCGCTCAGGCAGCACGCGCCTAACAGCCCCTGCTTTGAAATGCCACCTGCGTACATGAATAATCCCCAGCTGGGGATTATTGTCTAAAACACCCCGATGTGCCAAACTGCTCTTATATGTATAAAGATGGCATAAAGGTCTACTGCCCTTGGCAGAGGCCAGATGTCTAAGGGAGTCCACGTGGCACACACCAAACTGGAGGCAAACCTCCAAGGCCAGCATGGGCAGGGCGGGCACGGAGCCATTCCCCTCTCCGCTGGCATGCTGCTCGTAACGCTCGGCGTCGTCTATGGCGACATCGGCACGAGCCCCATGTACACCATGAAATCAATCGTCGCCAACAACGGCGGCATCGGTACCGTCAGCGAAGACATGATCTTGGGAGCGCTTTCGCTCGTCATCTGGACCATGACGCTCGTGACCACGGTCAAGTACGTGGTAATCGCCATGAAGGCCGATAACCACAACGAGGGCGGCATCTTCGCCCTGTTTAGCTTGGTGCGCAAAGTGGCGCCGTGGCTGATCCTTCCCGCCATGATCGGCGGCGCGGCGCTGCTCGCCGACGGCATCCTCACCCCCGCCGTCACGGTCACCACGGCCATCGAGGGCTTGCGCACTATCGAGTGGGGCCATGCGCTTGTGGGCGACGGCCCGACCAACGTCATCATCGTC